>JAWXUT010000017.1:0-21718 GCA_044426075.1 Bacillota bacterium | reverse complement strand
TTTTGATGTTTTTGCGAGAAAATGGATAAATAGTACCTACTTTTCTTTTTGATTTAAAAAAGAAAGGTAGGCAAAAGAAAAAAAACAAGCCTCTTTTTCCGAGGGCGGCTTGACCCCAAAACTCCTCAATACCCACATTGGCTAGTCATAAATATAAACTGACTGTCCCCTCTTGTCTAAGAGGGATAAAGTATCGGAGTAAATATAAACTTGAGATAAGGATTGAAATATATATTTTTTAAAGAGGTTAAAACTGCCCTTGACCCGCATATATTTTGCAATTTTTTTAGTTCAGCGAAGGAAGTGGCAATAGAATAAGTAGAGTGCGTCCCTTCGCATATTTATTGTATCGCAAAATATATCCGCGTAAAGGGTTACAACAAAAACAAGTTTTTGCAGTTTTGTATTATATTATTTTAAAAGCTCAGAAAATAGCAATAGAATTTTTCATTTTTAAATATGTCCTCTAAATGGGGTACACTTCAGGATTATTTTCTCGATATGTAGTTTGCGTGCAGTTAAGTGCGTGAAATTTTCGCGGATTCTACATTCACAGCTTATTCAGGAGTCGTGTAAAAACGCGTAGCTTGCGTGCAGTACAACAAATAGAAGCCGTGTAAAAACTCAGAGATTGCGTGCACAACGAAGCGAACGCCCAATTTTAAAAATCCTAATGTATAAGTAATACCTGAATTTTTAAAATTGGGCGCTCGTGATGTTGTGTGCGTGATATATGAGTTTTTACTTGGATTTGATTGCTGCTTGTGCCGCTGCCAATATAGCTATTGGCACTCTAAATGGTGAACAAGAAACATAAGTCAAACCGATGTTGTGGCAGAACTCAATTGTTGAAGGATCGCCACCGTGTTCGCCACAGATACCTAATTTGATATTAGGTCTAACGCTTCTGCCTTTTTCTGCTGCGATTTTAACTAATTGACCTACACCCTCTTGATCAAGTCTTTTGAAAGGATCTGACTCAAAGATTTTCTTTGTGTAGTAATCGTTTAAGAAGTTGCCCGCATCGTCACGGCTGAAACCAAATGTCATTTGTGTTAAGTCGTTTGTGCCGAATGAGAAGAACTCTGCTTCTTTTGCTATTGCATCAGCAGTTAGAGCTGCCCTTGGGATTTCTATCATTGTGCCAACTGTGTAGTTAACTTTTGTATTTTTTTCTGCCATAACAGCTTCTGCAGTTGCTACAACTATAGCTTTAACATAAGCAAGCTCTTTTACGTCACCAACAAGTGGAATCATAATTTCTGCATTAACACTGCCACCTTCGTTGTTTACAATGATAGCTGCTTCAATAACTGCCCTTGTTTGCATTGCAGCAATTTCTGGATATGTTACTGATAAACGGCAACCACGGTGACCCATCATTGGGTTAAACTCGTGAAGTGACTCAACTGCTTCTGTCAACTCTGCTGCTGTCAAGCCCATATCTTTTGCAAGACTAGCAATTTCATCAGCTTTGTTTGGCAAGAATTCGTGTAGTGGTGGATCCAAGAAACGGATTGTAACTGGATAACCTCTTAGTGCTTTATAAATACCAACGAAATCTGCCCTTTGCATTGGCAACAATTTTGCAAGTGCAATTTTTCTTTGATCAACTGTCTTGCTTACTATCATCTCGCGAACTGCTGGAAGACGGTCTTTTTCAAAGAACATATGCTCTGTTCTGCATAGACCAATACCCTCTGCACCATATCCGTGTGCTACAGTTGCATCGTGAGGTGAATCTGCATTTGCCCTTACTTTTAATGTACGGAATTTGTTTGCCCAAGCCATTACTTTGCCAAAATCACCGCTGATTTCTGGCTCAATTGTTGGCATTGCACCAGCATAAATTTTACCCGTGCTTCCGTCTAGTGAAAGGATATCATCTGAACCATAAACAACGCCGTTAATTGTAACTGTTTTTGCGTGTTCGCTTATAATCAAATCGCCACAACCTGCAACACAACATCTGCCCATACCACGAGCAACTACGGCTGCGTGTGAAGTCAATCCGCCACGTGCTGTCAAAATTCCTTTACTTACATTCATACCTTCGATATCTTCTGGAGATGTCTCAAGTCTTACTAACAATACTGTTTCGCCTTTTTCTGCGCGCTCTGTTGCCTCTTCTGCTGTAAAAGCAATCTTGCCACAAGCAGCACCAGGGGATGCTGGCAAACCTTGTGCTATTGGTTTGATTTTTGCAATCTCTTTAGCATCAAATTGTGGGTGCAAAAGGTCATCTAGTTGTTTTGGCTCGATTTTCATCAATGCTTCTTCTTCTGAAGCTAAACCTTCAGCAACTAAATCGCAAGCAACTTTTATGGCAGCTTGTGCTGTTCTTTTGCCGTTACGTGTTTGCAACATATATAGTTTTCCACGTTCAATTGTGAATTCCATATCTTGCATATCTCTAAAGTAGTTTTCTAATCTATTTGCGATAGCACAAAATTGATCGTAAACTTCTGGGTTTGTGTCTTTTAAATGGTCGATTGCAAATGGTGTACGGATACCAGCAACAACGTCTTCACCTTGTGCATTCATTAAATATTCACCATACAATTTCTTTTCGCCAGTAGATGGGTTTCTTGTAAATGCAACACCAGTACCTGATGTGTCACCCATATTTCCGAATACCATTGATTGTACATTAACTGCAGTGCCCCAGCTGTGTGGAATATCGTTCATTCTACGATATGTGTTTGCACGCGCATTATCCCAACTGCGGAAAACAGCTTCGATTGCACCTTCCAATTGTACTTTTGGGTCTTGTGGGAACTCGCTTCCTTTTTCTGCCAAGAAAAATGCCTTGTACTTTTTGATTAACTCTTTTAAATCATCTGCAGTTAGCTCTGTATCTAACACGATACCTTTTTCTTCTTTCATCTCGTCAATGATACGCTCAAAGAAATCTTTGCCGATTCCGATAACAACGTCACTATACATTTGTATGAAACGGCGATAACAGTCATATGCAAAACGTGGATTTTCTGTTAGTGTAGCTAAACCCTCAACAGATATATCATTTAAACCAAGGTTCAAAATTGTATCCATCATACCTGGCATTGATGCCCTAGCACCACTTCTTACAGATACTAAAAATGGATTTTGAGAATCACCAAAGCTCTTACCTTCATTTGCTTCAACTTCTGCTAGTTTTTTAAATATCTCATCAATGATTTCTGGTGAAATTTTGCCACCATCTTCATAGTATTTTGTGCAGGCTTCTGTTGTGATTGTAAATCCTGGAGGCACTGGCATACCTAAGCTTGTCATTTCTGCTAAGTTTGCACCTTTGCCGCCAAATTTAGCCTTGTCTTTGCCGTCGGACTCTTCAAATAAGTAAACGTATTGTTTTGACATTAATTATCTCCTATATATGTATTATTCCTAACAAGTATACAATATTTACATAAAAAAAGCAAGCATAAAAGTTATTTCTTTACGCTTGCCGCTATTTTTTTACCTATTTTTCACCATTTTTACCTTATTCTGTCACAATATGCTTAATAGCTTCCGTAATTGAATTGATTTTTACACCAAATATACCGTGCCCAAACCTATTTAAATATTTCAGTACAGAAACCACACTTGCTTGCGTCATATCTAGGCATTCCAATTCATCCACTTCTAGCCCTTGCAAAACCCCTAGAACAGCCACAATTTCATTGCTATATTCGTTATCAACAGTTGTGTCATATCCAATTTCTATCATTAGTTTAGAAACAAACCAAACCGCTACAACATATGGATAAATTTCGCCATAACATATTGCAGATAACGCCTTTATCGCTAACACCAATTCGCGCGAACACTCTTGTTTTTCAATTGTAACTTTATCCGCACATTCAATTACAATTTCCGCCGCCGCATATTTAGCTATGTCTTGCCAAATATTGAAAAAATTGTCGGTAATTTGCGCACCAATAACGGTGTATCTTCCATTTTTTTCAGTCAAATTGTATTCGCCAAAACTAAATGGTGATGATGCAATTTTGAGCTTAGATTTTGGGGATTTTGCAGACCGCATTTGCGCAGACACTTTGCCTAAATCAGCCGTTAGCAATGTTATCAACTTATCGTTGTCTTTATAATCCATTGACCTAACGCATAGCGCTTGTGTGTCTAGTTCCATATTTCCCCTTAGTGGGCTACTCTTTTGCCTCTGTATCTTCTAGTGCCTTATATAACATAAAGTACCCCGGTGAACCAGTTGCAACAAAAGCATCCCATACAGCTTTTTTATCTTTTATATTTCTGTTATTCTTATCCATATACTTAGTATGCTCTACATACTATCATAGTATACAATATTAATAATTATCTTTATTATATCCTAGCTCATCAAGAATAGCCATACTATCGCGCCAGCCGTCTTTAACACGAACCCACAATGTTAAAAACACCTTGCATTCTGTCATCGCTTCTAAGTCTTGCCTTGCATATGTAGATATTCTCTTTATCATATCCCCGCCCTTACCTAATACTATAGGTTTGTGAGCTGCTTTTTGGCAGATTACATCGGCATCTATAATCAACATACCTTTGTTGTTTACTTCGTACTTATTAATTGCAACACCAATGCCATATGGAACTTCTTTATCAAGTAGCCTTAAAGCCTTTTCTCTTATAAGTTCCGCCGCCATAAAACGCATACTCTTATCGGTGTACATATCATCTTCATATTCTTTTTTGCCGTAGTCAAGAAGCTTTAATACTTCTTCTTTTAGAACAGTTATATTCTTCTCTCGCAAAGCGGAAATTGGAATAAGCGCTATAATGCCTTGTATCTGCCCAAGAATAGTTAGTATCTCGCCTACCTTTTCTGCTGTAATATGATCAATCTTATTGACTACTACTATTACTTTTTTACTTGCCTCATTTATGTATCTATTGATATTTTCTATATCTGTTTTATCAACACCCTTCTCGCCGTCTACTACATATATAACAACATCAACATCTGCAAGTGCTGTGGTAACTGAGCGCATCATAAACTTGCCTAGTTGGTTTTGTGGTGCGTGTAAACCTGGTGTGTCTACAAATACAACTTGTGCGTCATCGGTGTTCATTATTCCAAGTATGCGATTACGCGTTGTTTGTGGCTTCCAACTTACTATTGCAACCTTTTCTCCAACCAATGCGTTTATAAGTGTTGACTTACCAGCGTTTGGTCTGCCCACTAATGCTACGTGCCCAACTTTTACGGGTGCGCTTTCTTCTGCAACTACTTCCTCTTCTTCATCCTCATCAGTTGCATATATCCCTGCAGTGTCAAGCTCTATGCTGTTATCTGCAATATCTCTTGTGATGCTAGCCTCTTCTAATATCTCAGATTGCACCGCTTCCATAATCTTGCGGTCGTCCTCTTCCATATGGTCGTATCCTAATAGATGCAACATTGAATGCGTAACTAAAAAGCCCATTTCTCTCGTAATAGAATGATTGTACTCTTCTGCTTGCTCAATCGCTCTTTGCTCGCATATAAAAATCTCACCTAATATAACAGCGCCCGTTTCTGGGTCAATATCGCCGCTATAATCTTCTTTATTAAATGGCAATTTAACATCTATCATTGGGAAAGATAATACATCTGTAACTTCTGCAATTTCGCGCTCATCTGTATTGAGCTTTAAAATTTCATCTTCTGTGATAACTGCTATATCAACAATAACCTCGTTATCATCAATATTAAAGTGTGAAAGTACTGCTTTTGTTGCCTTTGCGACAACTGCTACGTTTTCTTTGGCGTAGTAAATATTTATCATTAAATAACCTCTTTTATTTGTTGTATTTGATGCGTGCGTGATACATATTTGGCACGGCTTCTACCAAAGTTTCTTCAATTTTTTGCAAATCCTTAAAAGTAATGTCGCAATTGCTGAATTGATATTGGTCTTGTTTGTCTTTAATTAATTTGCGAATAAATGCTCTGTATCCGTCTACATCTGTCATATCCGCTGCCATTGCCCTAGAAGCTGCCTCTACCGTGTCAACAATCATAATGATTGCCGCAATCTTGGTGCTTGGCTTAGGGTCTTTATAGCTGAAATTCCATTTGTTTAACGCGTCTTCCGTGAGATTTTGCGCCTTAAATAAAAAATAGCTTACAGCGGTTGTTCCGTGATGCTCACGCGCTACGTCTGCAATAATGTCGGGCATTCGCTCTGCTTTTAGAAGATTATATCCGTCATCTGTATGATTGGTTATAATTTTGATGCTTACTTCTGGAATTAAGTCATCGTGTGGATTATAACCCGATTGATTTTCTACAAATGATTCTGGATTTTTAATTTTTCCTATGTCATGATAATATGCGCAAGCCCTTGCAAGCATAGCATCCTCTCCAATAGCTGAAGCACACAACTCACTCAAATTACCAACAACTAAGCTGTGATTAAATGTACCTGGTGCTTCTTTTGCTAGCTTTTTCATCAACCTAAATTCAAATGAACATATTTCAGCCAAACGATAGTTGGTGTCTATTTTAAATACATATTCTAAAATTGGAAGCACTATAAAATACAACGCTAAAGAAATAATACAAGCGGCAAAAGTCCACATACCAGAAAATAGGGCGCTAACAAGAGAAATATCATTGCTAATACTATTTATCAAAACTGTTAATAATCCCGTCAAAAGTCCGACAATTGCCGACAATATAACAAAACGCAACCTTGTTTTGGCTCTATCAAAATTTATAACTATCAAAATTGTTGCAGTTATTGCAGCAACAAGAGAAGCGGCTCCCGCAACAACATCAACTTCGTGTGAAATCAACACAAATGTTACAAAGAATGCTTGGCTAATAAGCACACTTGCCATAATGCCCGCACGTTTATCAATTAGCGTTGAAATAAGCAATCCACATAGCAACAATGGTGCTACATATATATTTATCAACGCACTGAACATAACACACATTCCGTATGTAACAATGCTGGTTACGCACAATACTGGCATAAGTTTTGCATTAACATTGTTGTCGCCACGTGTAAAGTAAGAGTACAACATCATTGTTTCTAATGTAATAAACATAATTATAGATATTATAAACATATCCACAATTCTGTCTGAACTGAAAAACTCCGCTATGCTTTCATAATTTGTGACATCACCCAACATAATAATTAACGCAATCACTAATCCTGAAAAGAATGCCATTATTGAGTTTGTTATTAACCGTTTTTGACGCAATTTTTTAATCATCTCTTTATGATCAATTTCCGATTCATTTGAGATGTTTTTGGTGTACTTATTCAATATTCCTCCCGACACATATTTATGTCATTGTAGTTTCTACTTCATAGTATATACTTAAAAGGGTCATCTTGTCTAGTCTTTTTACAAAATACCAATCAGTAATGTATAGTAAATCATCTGGAAGTGTGTCGAAAAATGCCGCACGTTCTTGTTCAATTATAACTTCTTGGTTGTTTATAAAGTTGTTTTCAGACACAATCATTGCTGTTTCATAGTATGTAATAGAGCTGATTTCATAGCTCAAAAATGCCGTGCATAGCGTTGTATTAATCTCTGTTTCATACGTCAAATATGGGCTTGTTGTGGGTGACTGCAAACCGAAAATATTAATGGAAGTTACAGTTGTGCTCTCACCCGTACGCACCTCAACTAAGCACTCGTCTGTGTATGTTATCTGCTTTTCAAAAGCTACTCTGCCCGTTGCTGTGCCCTCAGCTGAAGTCGGGATTTCGTTGCCTTCGGCGTCTAGCGTGTAGGCTGCAATAAGCACATCGCCTTCTGCAACCACACTGCCAACCCCAACCATTCCAGTGCCGCTTATTACAGTTAGTGTGGTTATTATGCCGTCATACAGACTTACTATATTTGTATAGTTTTGGGTATCATAAATCTCTACTTTGGTTGCCTCTTCTACCATATTAATTTTTAAGCGCGTCCCCACAATGTCTGCAGACACATATGATACACCATCAATATTCAGCACTGCTTGCTCTACACTATTAATATCAATTGTACTAAATGCGCCATAAATATTTCCGCACTCTTTTGTAATTTCAGTAATAATTTCTTCACGAGAAATTGCGCTGTTGCCACTTATCTCAACAGAAAATACACCGCTGTTGTATATCATAAATCCTATCGCTACAGCAAGTATTCCTACAATTGCGCCTATCTTTTTCACAGCAATTTTCAACGCGTGTTGCGCTCCTTTAATTGTTATAGTTTCATAGGATAGCTGCGCTTTTTCACATATTTTTTGCATACATAAATAATCGTCAAAATTCAATTCACACTGTACTGCGCGCTCTTCACACTTAATGCGCCTCGCACACAATTTATTTGTTGCAAATAAATTTAAAATATATTGTGGTGGTGCAAAAAATTTTACATTATATTTATTCATTTATGTTATACCCTTATATATTAGTGCACTTTTTTGTGCGCGTTATGCTTGCAATTTTTCCAACAATTAAAGCCTCATCACCATTTATGCTTACAATTTGCAACCCCTCTCCCTCAATACATATAATATGTTTGGATGTTTTTATAGCAATTTTTTCTAAGCTTATATGCGCCACGCCCTTTTGCCCCTCAATTTGACAACCTTCACCACCGATAAGTGTTACTTTATCGCCACCAATGCTGTCTTCTGCACTGCACCCCAACTTCAACAATGTTTCATTAAAAAAACTCATATCTCATTATATGATGCAAAAAATTTTTTATGTCATTATAATTGAACAAAAATATCCAATAATTATCGTATATTTTGTACACTTTATACATTATTGTGTATAATGATATCTTTTATTAATAATTTATGTCATAATTTCTGTTTTTTGTTGACAAATGACGATAAATGTTGTATTATGTTTTTATTATTATTTAAGGAGAAAGGTAAAATGGTAGGTACTTTTGGGCGTTTGTCCCAGCTATTATCGCAATCGTATTGGCGCTACTAACAAAACAAGTATATATCTCATTATTCCTTGGAATTTTTGTCGGCGCAATGTTTCTTGCAGAAGGCAATCCAGTTCAAGCGATGGGTGAATTATACACTGTTATGGCAGAGAAAATCGGCGCTAACACTTCAATCATTGTATTCTTAATTATGTTAGGAATAATGGTTGTATTGATGTCAAAATCGGGGGGTTCACTTGCATACGGCAATTGGGCATCAAAGAAAATCAAAACAAGAGAAGGCGCAATGCTAGCAACAGCAGGTCTTGGCGCATTGATCTTCGTTGATGATTACTTTAACTGTTTAACTGTTGGTAACGTTATGCGTCCAGTAACAGATAAATTCAATATTTCACGTTCAAAGTTAGCGTATATTATTGATTCAACAGCTGCACCAATCTGTATTATAGCCCCAATTTCTAGCTGGGCTGCTGCAGTTAGCGGTGAACTTGATGGTGATGGTTTGGTTATATTTATTCAAACAATTCCACTTAATTTATACGCATTGCTATCAATTTGTATGGTTATATTCTTCTGTGTATCAAAATTTGACTTGTTCAAAATGAGAAAAAATGAGCAAATCGCTATCAAAACTGGTGATTTACACGCGGGCGAAACAGACCTACCAATGGAAGACACTGAACTTGCTTCAGATAACAAAAATGGTAAAGTTGCATATCTTTTAATACCAATCATTGTATTGATTATAAGCTGTATTTGCGGTATGATTTACACTGGTTACTACTACAATTGGGATACTGGCCTTGTAGGTACAGAACTTCAATCAAGTAATTTAATTGAATCATTCTCAAACTGTGAAGCTGGTTTGTCACTTGCAATAGGTAGTACATTTGCTGTTATCTTTACAATTATATACTACATGGCAACAAAAGCACTTAACTTTAAAGCAATTACTGAGAGCTTTACACAAGGTTTCAAATCAATGGTTCCAGCCATTTTGATATTGTCATTTGCTTGGACACTAAGCGGCATTATGGGTGCTAAAGGCGGCGGACTAGAAGCTAGCACTTATGTTCAAAACACAATTTCAGCTGACTCTATTGGAGCACTTGGATTGCTACCTGCAATACTATTCCTATGCGCAGCTGGTATAAGTTTTGCAACTGGTACATCTTGGGGAACATTCGGCATACTAATTCCAATTGCAACTGCTGTTCTTGGCACAGGTGCTGACCCTCTTACACTACTATCAGTTTCAGCAGTTCTTGCGGGTTCTGTATTTGGTGACCATATCAGCCCAATCAGTGATACAACAATTTTATCAAGTTCGGGTGCACAATGTAACCACGTTGATCACGTTAAAACACAATTGCCATATGCGGGAATTGTAGCTATTATATCTTTTATTGGATACTTGATTATGGGCTTCATTGCAAATGCTGGCGCAAGCTACGGCTTGACAGTTGGTTTAACACTACTAATCGGCGGAATACTAATTGCTGGTACTTTAACTGGACTTTATTTCTATTCAAAGAAACTTTCTGCAAAAGAAGAAGCAGCTGTAGTTGTTGACAACAAAGCTGAATAATTAGCACATAGCTAAATTTATAAAAGGATTGTATTAAAAAATGCAATCCTTTTTTTATATCATAATAACCTTATATAATGTATATATTATATGGTGAAAAAAGCTTACAGATATTTTTTTATAGCACTAACAGCTTTTGCTATGATTATGCTAATTTATAAACCCGAGAAATATATGAATGCGGTTTATGACGGCATAATTTTATTTTGCGTTTCGGTGCTACCCGCTATGTTCCCATTTTTCTTTTTTAGCAAATTATTAACGGGTTTGGGTGGCGCAGAAATACTATCGCGCATTACTTGCAAGCCCATTAAAAAGCTATATAATGCTCACGATGTTGGTGGATACATACTTGCAATGAGTTTGCTATCTGGGTACCCAATTGGGGCAAAACTGGTTGCCGATAGTTATAAAAATGGCATAGTGGATACAGAAGAATGCAAAAAACTGATTTCATTTACTTCCACTACTGGACCCATATTTGTGCTTGGCACAATAGGTTCATATATGCTAGATAACTATGTAGTTGGGGTTGTGATTTTAGTGGCACATTATTTATCTGCACTGATAAACGGGCTATTGTATAGGGGCAAACGGTGTGACAAAAAAGAGCACACCCGTGAGCCCACTTGTATGGTTTATGACAACTTACTAGCCGACAGCATAAACTCCAGTTTAGCAAGCGTGCTTGCTGTAGGCGGATACATTGCTATATTCAATTTAGTAATTGTTATTTTAGGTGACTTAGGTGTTTTTAGCGCATTGTCTTCATTATTATTACATATAAATATACCCACAGCATTAACTGAATCGCTAGCTATGGGCATAGTGGAAGTGACGCGGGGTGCGCTAACAATTTCAACATCAAATTTGCCTTTGATAATAAGTGTGCCAACGCTCACCTTTATTGTCACTTTTGGCGGATTATCAATAACAATTCAGTCATTAACATTTTTGCAAAGTTGCAATATAACAGCTGGATATTATCTTAAAACAAAGATAACACAAGCAATTATTGCCACATTAATAGCAATTCCACTTGCATTTTTGATATAAAAAAGGCGAAGCTTCAGACAATTTTCATTATCCTAACTTCGCCCCCTCTTGGCTAATTAACTGCTATATTTTTAATATTCTGGTGAAATTAAACCATAGTTGCCGTCATTCCTTTTATAGACAACAGATACTTTGTTTGTTTCTGCATCAACAAATACATAAAAGTTATGGTCAAGTAGCTCAAGTTCTGCAATAGCATCATCTACTGTTATGATTGAGATGTTAAAGCTTTTTACTTTAACGACTTTGCTTAGTGCCTCAATCTCTGCAGGTGCTGCCTCTTCTATAACTTCGTGTCCTTTTATTTTATGCTTGCGCGCTTCTATCCTTGTGCGATATTTGCGCATTTGTCTTTCTAATTTTGGGATAAGAATATCTATATTTTCATACATATTGCCAGATGTGGTTTCTGCACGCACTGGTACACTCATTCCTATCTGCTTAATGCTAATTTCCATTGTAAAGCGGTCATTCTTTAGACCTGAAAGTTGTATTTTTGCAGTTGCATCTTCATCAAAAAACTTGTCAAGTTTTGTCATTTTCTTTTCAATGATATCAATTATCTTGTTGCTTTCTTTGTAGTTTCTGCTAATAAATTCTATACGCATATTTGCCTCCTTGGTTTGCTAGTTGCATATAATTTGGTCATATTCAACTTTTAATTCTATGACCGTTTTGCGAGGTTCTGCTTGTAATAAACGTGTAATTGTATCCTCGACTTTGCTTTTTATTACTCGATTTAAGGCTCTTGCCTCTTTGGATTGGCTCTTTTCAACTATCCAGTCCGTCACCTCCTCTTTATATGTTAGCGTAATGCCCGCCTTTTTGAGGCTCATTACTACTGTTTTTAACCCGCGCTCAACAATTGTTTGCTGCGCTTGTTGGGATAACTCTTTAAACACCACTATATCATCTATTCTGTTTATTAACTCTGGGCGCATAACCCTTTTAAGTTCCACTAGTGGTGTTGTTTTGCTGTTACTTATAAATCCCACCGTTTTATCTGCACTAACGCCGATATTTGATGTCATTATAACTATTAAATTTGTGCAATCGCACACCCTATTGTGTGTATCTGTCAATCTGCCCGCATCTAATATTTGTAACAATATATTTAGCACATCGCTGTGCGCTTTTTCTATTTCATCTAAAAGCAATACACTGTATGGATGCCTTGTTATTGCATCTGCCACTGTGTTGCCGTCTTCGTATCCAATATACCCTATAGGTGCGCCTATTATGCGTGAAATGCTATGTTTTTCCATAAACTCACTCATATCTAACCTTATTAACGCGTTCTTGTTGCCAAAAATCAGTTCCGCCAATGCAACTGCCGTAGCCGTTTTGCCAACCCCAGTAGAACCAATAAACAACATACTATTAATGGGTTTATTGTCTTGCCGCAAATGGCTTCTTGTTCGCCTTACTGCTTTTGAAACAACTGCAATCGCTTCATCTTGCCCCACAATTCTAGTGGACAAAATTTCACCTATATTTTGTAGCTGTTTTGCTGTTTCTGCTGTTAATGTGCTTTGTGGAATACCAGTGCTTTCTTCTATAATTGCAACAATATCGCTTTTTGTTAGCCGTTTGACGCCCTTTGCTGCTGTTATTGCGCACGCTTCATCAATTATATCTAGCGCCTTGTCGGGCAACTGCCTATCTTTAATAAATCGTTCAGATAACTCAACCGCACTTGTAACTGCATCTTTTGTTATGGATATTTTATGATATTCTTCTAGGCTTTTTACGCTTCCCCTTATCATATTTATACACTCTTTTGCACTGGGCGCCTCAATTGTTATTAACTGAAATCGCCTTGTTAACGCAGAGTCTTTTGCTAAATAGCGCCTATATTCGTCGTGCGTTGTTGCGCCAATTACACATAATCCGTCTCTAGCAAGCATTGGCTTTAACAAATTTGCAATTGTCATTCCGCCTTCTTTATCGCCCGCTGACATTATTGTGTGGATTTCATCTATAAACAATATAGCTCCGCTATCTTTAATTGCAAGGAACAATTTTTTAAGCCGTTCTTCACAATCACCGCGATACTTTGCACCACCCATAAGACCCGCAACATCTAAACTGAATATTCGCTTGCCGTTATTTTTATATAAAGCTAGCGCGACTCCTTCTGCTACTGCTGTCTTGCCGACGCCCGCTTCACCTATTAACAACACATTGTTTTTACTTTTGCGATGCAAAATGTTTGTAATGCGAGTTATTTCTTTATCTCTACCACAAATTTGCACATTTAATTTAACCACTTCAGCTGTTAAATCATATCCCCATTCTGTAGGAAATACTATTTCTTTGCGCTTGTCTTGCTCCTCTTTAGTTGTGGAAATCGTTGTTTCTTGCACCTCACTATTATCTGCCATTTTCATAGCATTTATACTCGATACAATGGGCAGTAACTCGTTGTGGGTTACACCAAGCTCCGCCAATTTAACCGCGCCACGACATCCCTCATCTTGAGATATAGCAAGCAACAAATGATGTGTTTGCACGCTGTCACTCTCGCATTGATATGCCAGAATTTTTGCTTTAGTATATGCGCTTTTTGCATCAGCAGATATTAGAATATTTTCTGCTATATTTGCAGCAACTTCACTACCACATATGCCGATTGTATTATTGTAACCATTTTGAATTGCAAAACTTGCACTGTTTATTTTCAACTTTTTTAATATTATTGATGCCGTACAACTATCGCACTGTAAAATTGATTGAATAATATGATCTGTTCTTACACATTCACCTCTTGCAGAAGCAAGCGCACGTGCCATTGTTTCAACCACTGCGATATCACCATAAAAACCTTCCATAACACCTCGTTTAGGTATATTATATTATCAAGGTTCGTGTTTAATTATATATTTTACAATTAAACTTAGTTAGCATTAACTAACTTTATTGTGCTTATTATACTACATATATTTTCACATTGCAATACCCAATTTTAAATTTAATAAAAAAACAGCCCTTTTGGACTGTTTTTTGTTTAATGATTTTTATTAAATATTGTTATATTTTGTATCTACAGATACAATAAATAGCGATTTTATTTACTTTCTTTATTTTCACTTTCAGTTGTAGAATTTTCTTCTTCAGTGTGCTCTACTTCGGGGTGAGATTGCCTTTCTCCCATAATTCTATCCAATCCAGTTGGCATTGCTGGTTCTGTAGGAATTATGATATTAGGTGTAACCTCGCTATCGGTTGCATCTTGTGGTATGCTTGTTTCAACCGCAATTTCTTCAACTGGTTCCGCTTCTACTTCATTATTTTTAATGGCTTCTGCGCGGTCTAATTGTTTCCTCTTCCTTAGTATAATGATAATAAGTACTATGATGATTGCCATAGCAACAAATCCGCCAACAATATACCATATATTTTCAAGCAACACATTAACCGGTATTTCTTGCATCAATATAATTGTATCAGTGTCAGACAAAGTAAACACAATGTAGTTGCCGTTTTCTGTTGTATCTATAACACTTGCAGATGCATTTGAAGCAATTACTGTATCAGTTACATTGCCTACATAAAGCTTAAATGTAACACCTTCTAGGCTAAGAACTTCACCATATAATGTTAATTCAATTTTGTATGCACCATAAGTTGTGTAATTGTCAGCTAGCTCGCTTGGCAATGCAATTGTTAGGGCTGTTAGTACTACTTGTGTGTCTGGGTGGAACACGCCTTCTGCCAATACAACAGCATTTGTGCCGCCCGATGATATAGTGGTTAGTGCCTTTACATATTCTGCTTCAACTATTAAATTATCGGTTAGATTGCTAATTTCTGTCATATTCCAACTACCATAGTAGCCGTCAACAACTGGTATTTCTGGCATTTCTGCAAGAGTCAAGGTGCCGTTGTACGCAACCCAAATACGCTCAACCAACTCGCCGTTTGCCATAAATTCAACTGAGAATGAATCGCCACCATATAGTGCCATAACCTCTTGGAACAATGCATCAACTGCTTCATACTCGCTTGTAGCAAAGAAGCTTGCAAGTTGTGGATAACTGACCTTTTCTTCTGAAACTATCCAATAATCTGCACTGAAGCCAACCAAAGCTTCATTTAAGGTATATTGTGATTGAAGCTCATCAATAGTAATTGATTCTGCTTTTCCGCTATAATTGATGCCGTCTATTCCGCCATAGTTGCCGTCATTAGTTGGAACAAAGTAGTTATATGTAGCTGTGCCCGCAATGTAACCCGCTATTGAACCTAGGTTCTCACCAGTCGCCATAATCATACTATATGAATAGCAGTTTGCAACATCATAGCCGTAACCCGCTATTCCGCCCACAAAACCTGCGCCAGTAATAACGCCAAAGCTAGCTGAATATTGTATTGTGCCACTTGAAGTATTACCCACAATTCCACCTACGTTAACAGATGCACCGCCGTACACATTGCCAACATTAACAGCCTCTGAAACTGTGCCAGCAAGTCTACCAACTATACCACCGATATCGGTTGAAGTGCCAGTTACTGTACCTGCATTATAGCTACTTGAAAGCGAATAAGTTGTACCGTCTCCAAAAATTGCACCTGCAATTCCGCCCACTTGTGAAGTGCCAGTTACAATGCCAGTGTTATATAAGTAGCTTGCAACTGTATCTGCAACGGGTTCAGCATCAAGTTCTGGAACTTCATCCGCTGAAACACCAAACATATTTTCTAATGTTTCTGTAAATGCTGCAATTAACTCTGCGTTTACATCGGCTGAAATTGTGCCGTGATTTCCGATAACGCCACCAACATATGTTTCGCCATAAACAGTGCCACTGTTTCCGCTATAAGCTACTGTGCCAAAGTTTGCACCAGCAACACCACCGCAATATGAACCGATTTTTTCATTGCCTACAATGCCTTTATTTTCAGAGCCATATACATAGCCCACATTGTATCCAACAATACCACCGTTGTATATTACAATTGAATTTAAGTCTTTATCTTCATTATTAATGCTACCATAGTTTACGCAGTTTATAATTGAACCGCTGTTTTGACCCACTATGCCGCCTACTTGATATAGTCCGTCTACCACTGCATAGTTTACACAGTTGCTAACAATTCCGCCTTCTTCATTTGTGCCAACAACGCCACCTACTGCTGAAGTTGCTGCAACATAGCCATACACTTCACAGTCTTCAACAAGTCCGCTGTTGTTTCCTACAAGTCCGCCAACGCTTTCTTTTGCGCCTTCTGGTTGTACGTCAACTTCAACTGTCAAACGCATAATAGTTGCATCTACTGTCAAGTAACGGAATAGCGCCATATCGGTACCTTCACTCTCAATTGTGATACCCGAAATTGTGTGATATGTGCCGTCAAAGTATCCGCAGAAAATTGGAATTTGATAGCCAGTATAATCTGTTAGATCGATATCTGTTGTCAAATATACAATCAAGTTTTCAGAATAAGAATCATTTTGGCACTCTGCTGCAAATGCTACAAACTCTTCTGCTGAAGTGATTTTTATTGTTGTGTATTTGATTTCATCGTCAAGGTCATATAGATATTCAACTGTAACCAATTCAGCTTCTTCTGCTGTTGGAACAAATGTAACTAGGCTTGTGCCAGACTCAACAACGTAATATTCGCCGCTGTTATCCCAAACATTGTTATCTAAATCAACGATATAAAAGTTAGCTGTTTTGATTGTTGTGTATTCAATAGTGTAATTTACGCCGTCAACTGTAACTAACCTATTGTCATCTGTAGCAATAAAAGTTTCTTCTGCAGTTGCTAGGTAATATTGTGTAACTGTTTGCACAACTTCACCCGTGCTTGGCATATATGTGATTGCTGTTGTACCCGCCTCAATTACATATGAGTTTGTAATTGATGTAACAGAACTTGCATCAGCAGAACCCGCAAAATATACTGTAATTTCTGCGCCAGTGTAATAATATGTATAAGCAACTCCGTTTTCTGTTGTTAAGATGCTATCTGCATCCATTTTAAGCATATTGTATTCGCCAACCATATAGTACTTTGTTTCTAGTGACTCAACTTCTGCTGTTCCGTCACCATTTAAAGTAAAGTATATTGTATGTGAACCAGCGCCAATTGTGTAGTTTTCATCCTCGTTATCCCAAGTATCTGTGACGTCGTTAGTGATATAATAGCTTCCGCCTTCTGTGCTAACTGTGTAGGCATATGTTAAGCCATCAGTTGTTGCCATTTGCACATTTTCACTCAATAAGCCTACCACATAATAGTTTACTTCAGTTATTACTACAGTGTCGCTTTCTGCATTAGGCGTAAATGTTACAATATATGTACCCGCACCAACAGTAAAGTTTTCGCCATCGTCATCAAAAGTTTCTGCTGTGTCGGTGTCCTTAATACTAAACTCTCCGCCGCCACTTACAATAGTGTATGTGTAAACTATGTTATCATCTGTTGTCATTGTAAATGAATCTGTACTTTTATCTACATATGTAAACTCAATCGCATACTCTTTATCCTGCGCCATTGTCACCAAGCCAGTTGAAGGTGTATATGTGATTTCTGTTGTTCCATTTGGAAGTTTATATGATTCTGTACTTGATACAGCACCGCTTGCGTCAGCTGAACGCTTAAAGTATACTGTAATTGAATCTTCGCTATATGATGTTAATGTGTAATCAATGCCATTTTCGGTTGCCATAATGCTTTCTTCATTCATTTCAAAATCATTATATTCGCCTATCATATAGTAATTTACTGCGGTTGTTGTAACAACATCACTTTGTTCATTTGGTGCAAAAGTTACAATATATGTGCCCGCGTCAACAGTGTAGTTTTCGCCACTGTTATCCCAATTGCTTTCACCATCAGTAATATAGAAACTACCGCCACCACTTATAATAGTATATGTGTAAACTATGCTATCATCTGTTGCCATTGTAAATAAATCTGTACTTTCATCTGCATATGTAAACTCAATTGTATATTCATTACTAATGCTAACCACTTCATCTTCTGCATATGCGGTTAGTGTGCTTACGCTTAAACCTACTACGCACAATAAAATCAATGTAATAAGTATCATTATCCCCGTGAACTTTGTCACATTCTTGCTACTTCTATTAGTCATTGTCAGCTACCTCCACTGTAGTGTCTTTTTCTGTTGATGATACTAAACCATCTTCTATTTCTGTATTTGTGTTGTTTTTGTTTGATGCGTCAAATGTAATTTGCACTCTGCTGTTTTTGAACATTTTGGGGATATCTAATCCCAATTGCTTCATTATATCTGTATCGAACTTTGTCTTGTCGATAATTCCGCTTGTTAGCACCAACGCTTGTGGCAATATGATTAGTACGGATAATAGAGATATTATTGTTCCCCTACCTAAAGCCATACCAATTGATGCTACTATTGGGTCGGAAACTATAAATCCAATAAGCAATCCGCAAATTGTCATAATACTTGCTGATGTCATAACAGTTGGGAAACATTGTGTAATTGCTTCAACTGCTGCATCAACCCTACGCATCGTCTTTTTAAGTTCTTGATACCTTGTTGTTATAACAATAGCATAGTCAATTGTGGCTCCCATTTGTATAGCCGAAACAACCAGATAACTAAAGAAATAAATGTTGTTGCCTTGGGCTATTGGAATAGCAAAGTTTATAAATATGCTTCCCTGTATAATAAGGATAAGAAGTGCTGGTGCACCTATTGACTTGAATGTGAATAGCAATATTACTAATACAAATAGTATTGTAATTATAGTTATCAACAAGTTGTCGGATGTGAATGAAGAATATAAATCATAACTACTTGTTGACTCCCCTACTAGATAAGCCTCATCATAAAACTCTGTTAAACCTTCTTTTACTGTTTCTATAAACGCATATGTTTCTTCACCCTCAATTGGCAAATTGATGTTGAATACTAGCCTTGACCAGTTTTCACCTTGTGTTTGTAGCCTTCCGTCCTCAAGTTCTGCATATAGATCCATAAAGAATTCATATGTTTCATCATCTAATGATATCGTCTCTTTTTGTACATGCTCGTACATAAAATCAACCATATCTAAAAAGTTTACTGTGTACACATCGGTGTTAATTACGCTGATATCTTCTGTTGATAACGCATAAGCATAGTACAATAATTGTATCAAATCCCTATCAACACCCAACGCATCTGCAAACTCTTTTATTGTTAAATCATCTGTGATATATACGCCTTCTGTTATCTCAGTGTACGATAAACCTTGCGCTGAAGTAACTTCTTCCATAGACAGCATATATTCTATAACCGCACGCTCTGTGTCATAATCACCAGCGGGAACCAATATCGCCATAGTGTTTATTATGCCGAAAACTTCTGCAATTTCTGCTTCTTCTAAGTCAGACTCAAGTGGATTATCTGTATCAATACTGCCTTGGTCAAAAGCATATTCTACATTTGTTTGCATAAATAAAGCTGCTGCTATCAATAATATAAATAATATTGGCATTATTTTGCGCATTTTTAATATCAAAACTGCTGGTTTCCTAAATGAAGGAACAAAATTGCGGTGCTCTGTTTTTGCAAGTGGCTTGTCACACAAAACGAGTAATCCTGGCATCAATACAAATACTGATAGCAATGAGAATAAAATTCCCTTTGTTAAAACCATACCCAAATCTAAGCCCAATTGTAATTGCATAAACATCATTGCAACAAGTCCTGCAATTGTGGTCAAACTACTTGCCATAATTTCTGGAATTGCCTTGCTCAATGCTGCAATAACAGCTGATTCTGTACTTAAACTGTGCTTCTTTTCTTCTATAAACCTATGCGATAATATAATTGCATAGTCAATTGCTAGCGCAAGTTGCAATATTGTGCCAACTGTGTATGAAACAAATGATATGCTGTCAAACCATACGTTTGTGCCCACATTCAAAACTGCCGCAACCAAAAATACTATTGCAAATATAGGAATTTCCATATAACTCTTACTTGATAATACTAATATGATTCCTATAACTATAATAACATATATCATTATTTCTGAGATATCTGCCATAAGTGTGGCTGCATATTCATCCATATTATATGCCGCTTGCACGCTGACGTCATATTCTGATAGCGCGTCCGTAATAGCGGTTATTGATGCCAATGACTCATCTGTACTATCTTCGCCCTCAAACGTGAAAACAAATTTTGCACAAGATTGAGCGTAATAATCGTCAGAATCTTCAAACAATATGCTCTTAACGCCATACAACTCGGATTCTAACAACTCTTCGTGCAAGTCAACTGCATCTTGATATGTAATGTTACTTACCATTACCGTTGCGGTGCCATAAGTGTAAAATTCCTCTTCCATTATTGTAACAGATATCTTTGTATCACAATCATCTGGCAAATATGTAGGAATATCATACTCAATTACTACATTAGGTATTGATATTGCACTTATAACTACAGCAATAAAAAAGATTAAATAAAATAATTTACGCTTTTCAACAATAAACTTAGCTATTGTCTCAAAAAAATTATTCTTTTTTTGCTTTAATGTAGACATTTACATCCCTCCTAACGCGCCGACAACATCATTTTTTACATACGAATATCGTGGCACATCAACTACTTAATTAGATTATATACCTAACACATTTAACTGTCAAGTTAATTTATATAGATTTAGAAAATAATTAGTAAAAATTATGCCACATATATTGTACTGAAATATAAAGAGGAATTCAATACGAAACAGTCCTTATTTTTTTCTTTTTTCGGCGATACTTGCCTTAATTGTGGGAATTATGTTGGTTAATTTGGTGTCGCGAACCACACACCAATAATAGAAAAACGCAAAAATGCTTAGCATTATAACGCCAACCGTAATAGCAACTGGCAAAAACCAGTCTGCGGTGAGTGAATCATAGCTAATTTCATCTGTGTCTTCTTGCCAAGTGGCAGATATAACTAAACTGTCACTGGATGTGTAATATGATTTATCATCATCTAAAAATGTAAAGCCGTCTGACCAACCGCAAAATGTGTATCCCTCAAGAGTAGGGTCATTTTCTGGCACAGAATAATAGCCGTCAACCACTTCAACTTTTTCATAAATTGTATCCTCATCAATGCAAAAAGTCACATAAACTTTGTTGTCATCATCGGCAAAAGCTACTCCAGATTGTGCAGTAGCGCAA
>JAWXUT010000016.1:0-21926 GCA_044426075.1 Bacillota bacterium | reverse complement strand
GTTGGTGGTAAAAAGCAATATGCAGGCCTAATGGCAGCTGGTGTTGCAACTGGTAAACACAGAGCTTATGTTGGCGGTACTTTAGCAGCTAACCCACTAAGTTCACTTGCTGGATACTTAACAATTAAAGAAATTGAAGCAACTAACGCTTGCGTTAAAGCTGGTTTAGCTGGTGAAAGACTAGCAGACGGCTTGAAAGCACTTGTTGCAAAATACAAATTACCTTATGTTGTTTATTCACAAGGTAGCATTGTTCACTTAGAGTGTACAGCAGCTATGTCATTTGACTTCTCATCATTTAGCTTCATTAAATCTGCATTGAGCATTTTGAAATCACAAGCTATGATTTATACAAGAAAAGATGCTATGGAACATATGGGCGCAGCCTACATGGCAGAGGGTATTGTTACTCTAGCTGGTTCACGTTTGTACACTTCACTTGCTGATACAGATGAAGTTATTGATGATGCACTTGCTCGTTTCGACAGAGTATTTGCAAAAGTTGTAAAAACAGATAAAGGCGTACTATAATTAAAAAAATGCGGGCGGGCTAGTCTCGCCCAAAGTGCATTATGCAGTGCAGAAAACAGGAGAATAGCATAGATGTATATTATTTCGCACGATATGGGCACAAGTTCCGATAAGGCAGTGCTTGTAGATTACAAAGGTAAAATTATAGCAACAGCAACATCTGATTATAATACATATTATCCATATCCAGCTTGGGTTGAACAAGATCCAGCCGAATATTGGCAAGGTGTAACAACAGCAAGCAAAGCAGTTATTAAAAAAGCGGGTATAAATCCAGCTGATGTAACTGGTATGGTATTTGCAACACAATCAATGGGATTAATTCCAGTTGATGAACACGGAAATACACTTTACAACAACATATCTTGGGTAGATGGCAGAGCACAAAAGCAAGCCGACAGCATTATGCGCAAGTTGGGTGGAAAAACTTTATTTTCACTATTTGCGGGCACCCCAATTATGGGTAAAGATGTATTGCCAAAAATCATATGGGTAAAACAAGAGCGCCCCGACATATACAATCGCACAAAATACTTTTTAGATGTAAACGGATTCTTAAAGATGAAGTGTACGGGCAAAATGGTTGCGGAGCTATCTGGCGCATCTACATATGGATTAGATTTAAAGAAAAAAGAGTGGTTGTCTATTATGGGCATCACTGGTGTTGATATGAAAAAGTTGCCACCACTAGTAAAATCAACTGATAATGTGGGCGGACTAACCAAAGAGGCGGCTGAAGAGCTTGGTTTGTTGGAAGGAACCCCAGTATTTGGCGGTTGTGATGACGTGCAAAGCGCGTGTATCGGCAGTGGAATGACAAAAGACGGCGATGTTCATATTTATTTAGGAACATCTGGTTGGGTATGTGCTAGCAGTAAAAATGAAACCGCATTTAAAAACGGTGCAGCTGCAATTCAAAGTGCAGATCCAGAAATGAACATAATTGTTGGTGTAACAGAGGCTGCTGGTAGCAATATTCAGTGGATAATGAACCAATTTTTCAAACGCGAACGCGAAGAATTTGGCGATGATGTTTATAAGCGTATGGGTGAGGCAATCCAAAAGATTCCTTGCGGTTCCGATTCACTTATTTGCACACCTTGGATGCTTGGCGAAAGATGCCCAGTTAGTGACACAACAACTAGAGCAACACTTTTCAATATGAGTGAAGAACATACAAGAGAACACATTATGAAAGCTGTATACGAAGGTATTGGATACAACTTAAAATGGATACTTGACAACTTCAAAAAAGATTATAAGTTTGGTTGCAAAAGCTTCCGTATTATCGGTGGCGGTGCACAAAACGAAGTTTGGATGCAAATTATTGCTGACATCACGGGCACAGAGTTCAGTGTTGTTGAAAACCCACGCAACGCGGGCGCAGTAGGTGGTGCAATTATAGCACTTATCGGCCTTGGCGTGCTTAAGGATTTTAACAGCGCATACGAGTTTGCCAAAGTTAGCAAAAGTTATGTACCAAATATGTCAAATCATCTTGTTTATCAAGAGATGTTTCAAAGCTACAAAGACATATACTATGGTCTAAAAGATGCTTACAAACGTGCTAATGGCAAGAGGTTTAGTTCAAAATAATTGCGGAGAAAACATGGATAAAAGAAAACAAAATATGTTGGACTACTGCAAAATGATGGCAAAAGACAACTTGACAAAAGTTGGCGATTGCTTGAGCATAAGGACAGCTGACGGAATGCTTATAACATCTCCTGCAGTTGCTATGCAAGATATGCAAGAATCTGATATTATAGAGATTAAAAACAGCGACAAAAAAGATAGCAACATTGCACTACACAGTGCTATATATGCAACGCGTTCAGACGTAAATGCAATAATAACAAACCACGCACCATATTGCGAAATCGTAAGCAACAACAAGAGTAAATTGGTTGCTTCATTAGATGATATGGCACAAATCATTGGACCAACCGCAAAGGTGGTTAAGGGTACCGAACAAAGCATTTTGGGAGCCCTAAAGTCCAGAAACGCGTGTTTGATTGCAGGCGGTGGAGTTGTAGCAATAGGTAGGTCTGTAGATGAAGTGCACACTGCAACACTAGTACTAGAAAAGGGTGCAAGGGTTGAAGTTGAAGGCACAATTATGGGCAAGGCAATAAAGATTCCTTTATGGGAGGCAATGCTAATGAACTTTGTGTACAAGAAAAAGTACAGCAAAGCAAATCAAGCTGCAAAAATGGAGGAGATAAAATGATGACAGAAAAAGAGGTAAGACAAGCCGTAAAAGATGCTGGCATCAAGTTATTAGATAGCGGTTTAACGCAAGGCACATGGGGAAACATATCAATAAGATTAGATAAAGATCATATGGTAGTAACGCCAAGTGGATTGGATTATATCGCATTAAAGCCAGAAGATATGATAGTAGTTGATATCAACACATTAGAGTATACAAGCGACATTAAGCCAACCTCTGAAAAGAAAATTCACGCGGCTATATATCGTAGTAGACCCGATATCAACGCAGTTATCCACAGTCACCCACAATGTTGTAGCAGTGTAGCGGCAACGCGCACCGAACTTCCAGTGATGAGTGAAGAAATGCAACAAAAAGTAGGCGGATGCGTTCGTGTAGGTGGATATGGTTTGCCGGGCACAAAAAAACTTACAATTGCAACAGTAGATGCGCTTGGCACCGACCGTAACGCTTGCCTAATGGCAAACCACGGAATGTGTGCTTGTGCAACTTCAATTGAAGAAGCTTTTGATGTGTGTCGCATTGTGGAAGAGTGTAGTGTTAAGTTTGTAGAACAAAAGACACTAGAACTTACAAAAGGAACTAAATTTAACATAGATCTACTTGCAAAAGCATATGCAAGCAAGGTCAAATAAACAGGAGGCAAAATGAGTAAAGTTGGAGATTTATTAAACAATTTTCTAGGCACCGATCCAAATGACAAAGATAGTATGCAAACCAAAGAGGTACTATCGTATAGCGTTGCTGGATTGGGTCAAAACCTAATATGTCAGCTAGTAGCGTCGTTTTTCTTATTCTTCTTAACAGATGCAGTAGGATTAAACCCAATATGGCTTGCGGTTATGTTTTTGTGTGCAAGGTTGTTTGATGCGTTCAATGACCCAGTAATGGGCACAATAGTTGATAGGACACGTTCAAAAGACGGTAAAATGCGTCCATATTTAAAAATTATGCCTATTCCAATCGCGATTTTAACGATTCTTCTATTTACTTCATTTATTCCTGCAAGTAATGAAACGGGCGCTTTCACCTTAGCAACAATTATATATATTTGTTGGGGTGTTTGCTACACAATAGTTGATGTGCCTTATTGGGGACTTGCGTCTTCAATGACCAACGACACCGATAAACGTAACACAATGCTAACGGTTGCAAGAATGTTCTGTACAATCGGCGCGGGTATTGTTACTGTATTTATTCCAATTATTCAAGGTTGGGTTGAAAACGGCATAATTGAAAAAACTCTTGGGCTAGATATTGCTAAAGATGCACTTACTGCAGACCAATTGACACAAGTTACAGATGCACTTGCTAGCGCATATCAAACTATGTACTTGATTACTGCAATTATTGTTGCGTGTGTAGCTGTACCTACTTTCTGGGTGGGTTATAAGTACACAAAAGAGAGATTTTATTCAGAAAACGCTCAAAAATCAAGCCTTATCCACAACATTAAGTTGCTTGGCAAAAACAAACCTATCCTATTGCTTATTGCAGTTGGCGTGCTAGGTTGCTTGCGTATGATTTATATGACAAGTGGTTTATACTATGCAAAATATAACCTTGGCGATTCAAGTTTGTTCTCTATTATGACCATTCTTGTTGTTCCTGGTGGACTTGTTGCAACCCTTATAACACCTTATTTGTCACGCAAATTCGGCAAGAAAAACGTATTTTTATATTCTCATTTAGTGGGTGGACTTGCTATGATAGGCTTGTATTTTATCGGCCTATCTTCAAACGGAACAAGCACTGTTTCTATTATAATGTTTTATGTAGTACTACTATTAATGGGTGTACCAAGCGGATTTAGCAACATTTTGCAATATTCAATGATTGCAGATAGTATAGATTATTTGGAAGACAAAACTGGTGAAAGGGCAGAGGGCATTTGTTTCTCTATGCAGACACTTATTAGCAAAATAGGTATGGCGTTTGTTGCGTTTACCGTTTTGATTGTGTTGGGTGTTGAGGGCTATGCTGATGCTGATAAAGTAAATGGTAGCGAAAGTATCAAAAGTGGTATTTGGATGATGACCACGTTGTTAACTGGCGTATCAACTTTGGCTTGTTGTATACCATTATACTTCTATAATTTCAATGAAAAAGAACAAGCAGCTGCAATTAAAAGAATTGAAGCAAGAAAAGCCGCCGCTGCTGAAAGTGCAGAAGTTGCTGAATAAGAAATCAATTATAAATTCCCAAGGTAGGGTGCCGTTAGGCAAGGAGATTTTATGAAAAAAGATAAAAAGTACAAGATGAAAGAAACTTATTACAGAGTGCTGATGTCAACTGTTGTTGATGCAAACAAGGTTAACAAGTGTGATAAGTTTGAGTTTATGTGCAGTGCAATAAAAGTGTTATCTTCAAGCTATGCTTATATTGACTTGGTTTCGGTGCAGTATGAAAAGAGGGTGTTGTCTCACGACCCACGTGCTATAACTATTGATATTGATATCAAGTTAGCCGCACACGCAAAATACAGCGAAACAGATATTATGGCAGTGTTTAACAGCATTAACAGAGAGGCGTTTGGGGCGGAATGCTTAATGCCTTGTGCCGTTAAGGTTAAAAAAGGCAGAAAGAAAATTACTGCTTGCAACAGCACAATTGCTCGCGCATACACAGTAGCACTTAAAGGCGCAAAGGGCAGATTGGCGTTCCCTAATATAGAGGCTAAAAAATATTTTGTAGCGCTAATAAACAGTGCTTGCAAAACTATGCCATTTAGGGTGCTTGCGCATAGCATAACTCACAACGGCGCTTATCTTACAGTATGCAATTTTGATAAGCACAAAAAGAGTGTTTCTATGATGATAAAAACCCTTGCTGATAGCTATCTTAGCTACTATAACAAGCAAAATGGCACTAATTTAGTAGAAATTTTCACAAGAAGATCACTAGTTGCTAGCGTTGTTCCAGAACAAATTTTCAACAGTATTGCTAGGGTTAACGCGCAACCATATTTAGCTGGTGTGCCACAAATGGAGGCGCAACAATTTTCTTCAAGTGACATTGTAGGCAATGAGTCTGTGCTAAATTTAATAGCAATGTACATCAACACAAACTTGAGTTCTTCTGGCAAAAAATGCGCTTTTATTGGTGCAAGCAAGGTGCAAGAACACTTAGTTAGTGCGCAAAACAATCCACTAAATAATGTACAGATTAAGGGCAGATTTGAGCAAGAAAAGCCCAAATATTCTTCACATTTTGAGAGTTCAATGTACAATTTTGGCTTGCTTTCAACAGACAATATGAGCAGAGTTGATTTTGCACTAGTTGCGCTTGATATGCGTGAGATTTATGGATATGATATCAATGAAATCCTACTACGTTCATTAAAAACAGACGAGGCAAAATACGATGTTTTAACTGAAATGGTTTATATTCAAATGATAGATAAACGCTTGTCTGCACGTGCAACAAGACGCTCTTTGGGTGATGTTGTGCTTGACAACGGCATACTAGTTTCTGCTATTGTGTTAGTTAACGAGCGCAAGGGCTATGGCTACAAATACATAGTTGAATCAATCGGTTTATCTTCAGAAAATATGGTGCTAGAAAATGAAGTTATTGACGAAGTTTGCAATAAATATATGCTAACTCCAATCAGTGCAAAAATTAAATTGAATATCGCTTAATCGGATTAATCAATCATAATTTAAATTATAAAGACTGCTTTAAACTCGCGTTTAAGGTGGTCTTTTTTTTGGCTTTGGTTCTAAACATAGCTAGCTTGGTAGATATATTGACGCCACCAAGTAATTTTATAGTAAAATGGCAAAATCCCACATAAAAAAATGAACTGCAAATAACCGCCTATTTATCAACAAAAAAGGGTAATATGTGGCTGATTTGTGCGGATTATAAAGAATATTCCATATATATTATATTATAATTTAAAATAAAGAATTAAATTTAGTCTTGTATTTTATTTTAGTATATGGTATAATTGAGTGGATCAAAAAGCGCCACAAATGGCGTTAAATTGTACCGTTCTCGGAGGTTCATTTTATGAAAAAGAAGTTAATAGCGATTGTGCTAATCTTGCTTATGGTATTTGCAGTGGGTCTTGTTGCGTGCGACACAGATAAAGAAGTTGCAAGTATGTCGCTTTACACCAGCCCACAAACAACGTATGTTTTGGGGGAAAGCTTGAATATTGACGGCGCGTCATTAGAGGTAAAATATGGCGACGGAAGTGAAGCTGTAATAGCTCTCGACTCGTCAATGATAAGCACCTTCGATAATAGCAAGCTGGGTAATCAGATATTGACTATTACATATAATAGCACAAAGATATCTTTTGTTGTTACAGTAATCCGACCCGATATTGAAGAAATCAACTTTGTTGCACCAACAAAAACAGATTATGTGTTGGAGCAAAACTTTTCAACAGAAGGTGGATATTTTGAAATTATATATGTTGACGGCACAACCGAGAATGTGGCATTAACAGCAGATATGTGTAGTGGATACGATATTTATACTATGGGTGAACAAACAGTTACTGCAATTTTAACTGGATACAGCGTAGTAGGCACAAGCACATTTACAATAAATGTTGACAACAAGTCAATTACATCAATTGAAGTAAACACAGTTCCAACCAAATCAATTTACTATTTAGGTGACACAACAGACCTATTAGATTTAACTGGCGGTGTTATTAGAATCAACTACGACAACGGCTATAACGATAAAGTGTCAATGTTAGATACTGACGGCAATTTATATAGCGGACTAACAATTACTGCTTGGGATACAAGCGTAACATCAAATTATTCATATGTTACAATTGAATACAAAGGATTCACAACAAAATTTGCAGTTCAAGTCACAATAAAAGACGTTTACACTGTTGATTCAATAAGTGAAGCGGGCGATCAGCTTGTTGGCACAGCGCTTGATTTATCTGCATTGGCTTTAACAGTAACATACAACGATTACGTAACCAAAGAAACCATTTATGGTGACAACAGCGAACTAATTAGCGCAAGCGGATACGATATTGATGCAGTTGGATATCAAACTATTACATTAACTTTTTATAGTGGCGGCGTGGCTTTAGCTACAACATATGATATAGAAGTTTATGTGCAAGAAAAAACCATTTCTAACTTTAGCATTATTCAAGCAAATGACGCATATTATCAAGATACAGCAATTGATATGTTGACTTGGCAGTATATAATTGAATACAATAACGGCACAAGTGAGGATCCTCAATACTTAAACACAACAATGTTAAAGCTTGTAGATAGCACCGAGTCAATAAAAGACGGCATTGTTACATATTTAACAGCGGGTCAAAAGACAATTTCAATCACATATCGTGGTTCAACAAGCAATTACACATTTGAAGTTAGCGCGCTAGAGGTGGCTTCAATTACAGTAACACCAAATGCAGATGCTGTTTATTACAGATATCACGATTTTGATGTAACTGGAATCACATATTCCGTACTTTACAACAGCGGAAACTACAAAACAGATAGCACTGGTTCAACTGAATTTGCACTAACAGCAGATATGGTTAGTGGTTACAACAGCAACAGTGTTGGCACACAAACATTGTTTGTAACATACAGCGATAGTTATTCAACTGGCGTTGCAACTACACTAAGCATTACAATTGTAAAAGAGGTTACAGACGCTTTGGGTGTTTCAAGCGAGGTATCAAAGACTTCATACATTTTGGGCGAAGATTTTGACACAACCGGACTTGCAATTACAATTAAGTATGTTGGGGAAGAAGATGCGGAACTAGTTTCTGACTTTGCAAACCTTGGCAGTGAGTGGATATTTACTTGCGACGCTTGGGCAGAGGGCACAAGAACCTTTGCTGAAGTGGGCACATATGAAGTTTATGTAACGTATTCTGGCATATCCGATCCAGTAAACAACGGCATATATATTAGCGTTGATGTTCACAATGAGTTGAGTGCAATTGCAACTTCCGCTGACCTTGCAAGCATTTATGCTGGTAGCAGTTTGTCTCTAGCAGATACAGAATTTTTATTAACTTATGAAGATAATTTAACTATTACACTATCATACGAAGAGTTGATTGCACTTGGCACCTTGTCAAATGACTACAATAAATCAAATTTACAAACTGACTACAGAGAGGTTGTTTTCACATTTATAGAAAACGATAGTACAAATACAATTACCTTTGCTGCATATGTAAGTATATCTGAAAGCACAGCGTCATATATCGACATTGTAAGTTATCCAACAAAACTAGAGTATGTTGTGGGTGACTCATCAGGGCTTGACACAACTGGTTTAGAAATGAACCTAGTGTACACAAATGGCACAACAAAAACACTTGCTGTATCCGATTGCACAATTAGCGGTTTTAATGCAAACGTGGTGGCTGATGAAGTTACAATAACAATAACTAAAGATGTTTCTGGACTAGAGTGCGCAGCAACCTATGCAATTAAAATTGTTACAGCAACAATAGTATCAATGACTTGGGCATCAAGTGCACCTGAAATTACAATAACAGAAGGTCTTGCAATTACCGCTGCGACACCAGCAGAAGACGGCGTTGCTATTGGCTTGTATGAAGTTAAATTGACAATGAGCGATGGCGACACTGACACTGACACATATTCTATAAATTATCTTATTGAAGAAGGCTACGATATAGCTATTGCAGAAGACTACAACAGTTTTTCAACATCCGCGTCATATATTACAGTTGAGGTAACCTATGGTTCATTGATACTAGATATGTATGTAAAAACAAATGCAAGAACATTATCTGGAATTGAGGTTTATTACACAGACGGCGCAGAATACATTAGCATAATAGAAGATACCGCTTTTGACTTTAGCGACGGATTGGTTCTATTGCGATTGACTTATAACAATGGCACTACTAAAGATATAGCAATGTCAGCTGATTATATCAGTGGTTATGAAAGTAAAGTTAACGCTACAGACGAGATTACAATAACCTATGAGAAAGAAACTTGCACTACAGATGTATACACCAATGCAAAAGAACTTGTTGAAATTGCAATTTACACATATCCAAAACAAAAATATATGGAGGGTGAGTTGTTTGACGCAGATGCAATGAGCGAGGGTTCAATTGCACTTATCTACAACAATGGTTCACAAGAAATTGTATCATTTAGTGAAGCATCAATAAACAATGCAACTGCGGACTTCAATATTAATGCGGTTAGATTTAACAGCACAGAGTTCACTGGCACAACAAAGGTTCAGCCTATTTATGTTACTTACAGCGGATTAACAACGTCATTTAACGTTTATGTTTATGACAGAAACTATATTACAGCTTCATATAAAGATACCTCAAGCATATACACATATACTTATGGCCAAACATATGAAATAAATGTTACATTAACTGGCTATACCTACTATAACAGTGGAGTTATGCAAGTTATTGATAGCAGCCTAGTTACAATTGCATATGTTCCTTATGCGGAAAAAGACAATTATATTGATTACACTGAATATACTGAACAACCTACAGATGTGGGCACATACATAATTGTTGTGATTTATAATGCAGATAGCTATGGCGATTTGGTTCATAACTACTTCATTGATAGCTCAAAAACTTTAGTTATTGAGAAAAAAGTTATTTATGTAGAAGTGCAAGATGCAACTAATATCTATGGTTCAGCAGAAAATGCTACCCTATATATTATAGTATATGGTGCTGATGAAAACGGCAATAAGGATGCAACTGTTGGGGCATTTGCTTATTATGAAAGTTTTGCTACAAATGGTTTGTTCACTGGTTCAAGTGATACAACAACATATTGCTATATTGTAGACGGTGACGGCACTGTGATTTCTTTATTCACCTTTACATTCTATAATGGTGGTAGTGTTATCACTATGGACGGAACTACTAACGTGGGCGCTTATATTGTTTCTGCTAGTGGCGCAAGTAGCGATAACTACGATATTAAATATATTTCTGGCGCATACACAGTTACAGCAAGGCAAGTAATCTTAACTCCAGAGTCAAAGAGTGTTACTTATGGTGAAGATGTAGGCGTAATTTCTTATAAAACATCTGAAGTAGAAGGCACAACTGAGAGCGGTTTGGTTGAGGGCGAAACACTTGGCGGTTTGTTGAGCCGTGAGTCTGGCAACAATGTTGGCACTTATGCTATTACAATAGGCACTGTTCAGCTAGCTAACACCAATTACGATATTTTGTTTAACAACACAACAGAAAACACAACAGAATATGTTTCTATTACTATTACTGTACGCACAATTTACGTGCAAGCAACAAGCGTAATTATGGTTTATGGCGATAGCTTGCCAACGCTAACTGTAAGCTATTATAATGATAAAGCTTGCACAAATTCAGCAGACGCATTTGCTGCAACCGATTCATATTTGGTATTAGGTAATATTACTTATGATATGGGCGGGCTTGAACTAAATAGTGATATAGGTACTTACACAATAATGCCAAGTTATGAGGGTAATGCCAACTACAATATTGAATATATTTCGGGCACAGTTACAGTAACACAGCGCGACCTATATGTTGTGGCTGATCCACTTACAAAAGTTTTTGGCGATGCAGACCCAGATTACACTTATGCATTCAACTATGCTTCAGCAATGGGCGGAAGCGAAGGTAGTGGCGCTGTTATCACATCAATAGTATACGATATCGACGGCAATATTGCTAAAATAAACTACGATGATATTGATATCACGCTAACGCGTATTGCTGGTGAATATGTGGATACATATACTATATCTGTATCTGATAGCAATGTATCAAACTACAACATTATATTTACTAGTGCAAAACTTACAATTGTACAAAAAGAGTTAGTAGTTAGCATCGATAGTGAGTATTTAAGCAAAACATTTGACGGGAAAGAAGGCAGTATTAGCACAGATGACCTAACTGTAACTTTTGTAAATGGCAACAATGAGGATGAAGATGATTTTGATTTAAGTGGCATAGTTGTAACAGTTGTTAACGCAAGCCGCAACACGGGTTCATATACATTAAGTGTGTTACACACAAGCAATGACTATAGTGTTAGCTTTAATGAAACCTACATTTACACAATAAACCAAAAAGAGGTTGAAATTGATTATTTAATTAATCAAACAATTGCAGAACTAAGCGATAGTTTAGTAATTGAAGCTGGTGAGTATAGTGGCTCATATTATTCAATAACTGCGCAAGTTGCAGCGGGAAGTTTACAATACTACTATAACTCAGACGGCACTATTCGTACAGATGAATATGGCAATTATGTAACTGACACAGTTACAATTACATTGAGCTTATCTTCAATACTAAATGCAGGCCAATATACGGTTACACCAGTTGCAATTGGAAATACAAATAACAACTACAAATTAAGTGATACTGCATGGCAATCAATTTCCGTTATAATTGCACAACGCGAGCTTCAAGTTGAATTGGTTACTGATGACGGTGGTTCAGACTACTATCAAGTATACAATGGTGTTGCAGTTGAGCTTTATGAGGGTGACTTTATAGTAAATAATACAATTGATGGTGAAAATGTATATGTTTCAGTTACAGTAAATCCATCAGGTACTGCCCCAAGCGATGTTTTGTATGACGATAACGGCAATATAATTGGTTACGACATTGAGGCTAATGAAGTTAACAACGCCAACTATACAGTTGTTATGAAAGAAGAAGATTATAAGGTTATTATAACTCCAGAATATGTTACTATTAGCATAATCGAGTCATTACTAACAAAAACATATGATACTTTTGGCCCAACGGTTTCTGGTGGTATCATTTACTCAAGCAACAATTTATTGACATCAGACTTGTTGTTTACATTTACACGCAATTCTAGTGACGGGCTAGATAATACAGCTGTTGGTTCATATTCAGTTGCAGTTTCAACATTGAGTTCAAACTACGTTGTATCACTTGCAGAAAGTTATCTATACACCATTACGCAAGCTATTGTTACAATTAAGATTTCAACAGAAGCTTTGTCTAAAACATATGACGAAGAAGCTGCTTATATCGACCCAAGCTATATCACCTTGACCGGCAACCAAGGCACAAAAGCCAATATGCACACTTTTGCAAGCACTGATGCTTATGACGAGTTTAGTGGCGTTATGTATGATTTGCAAACGCTATCCGCTACACTTGTAACCGAGCTAACAACGCTGCTATCATATGCTTCCAGTATGACTACAGATAAGCTTTCAACATTGCAAAGCTTGCTTGATAATATACAAGACGGTTCATATGCAGCTCTACAAAAATATATTATAACAACAGAACACGACTTAATTTCTAGCATATTTGTTGCGTCAAATTATGATAGTTTAGTTGCATTGTTGTCAAATGACGGCACATTAGCTGCTTTGTTTAGTTCTCTAAAAACAGCAATTTCATATGGCGGAGATGCAGATTTAGCCGAAATTTACGAAGACATTGAAAACCTTTACGCATATGCGCTAACGGCTGCAGCAACAATTGATACAGAAGATACTTACATTGCTTTTGTTATGCAAGTTGAAAATGATGATGCAATTGATGCTGGAACTTATACATTTAAAGTAGTAACAAGTGATATTAACAAAAAATATGTTGTAAGCAACTCTTCATTAACTTACAAAATTCTTGCAAAAGCAGTATACATAAAAGTTTTTGATGATACCGCAGATGCCGATAGCGAGGATAGCATTGAGGCGTTTACAATGGTTTATGGTGATGCGCTAACGCATAGCTTTAGCATTAAGATTTATGAAGATATATACTATGAGAATGAAATTGAAATCTCTGAAGACGATTTTTATGCCACAGCAAGCATTTTAAACGGCAGTTATAATAGTTACGATTACTTAGGTGCCGGCACATATTCAATAGGTATAACTGTAGTAAAAAATAGTGCAAACACTACATACTATTATGTAACACAAGATTTTAAAGTAGAACAAAAAGAAATGACTGTTACGGTGACGGATGAAGCATATGAATTTACATATGGAGACTCAATTAATATTGCTAATTTAACGAAATATTATTCATATGACGCGGATGCATTTGTAAATGGAGATTCTGATTCTTCTATAACAGAGCCTACCTCTTCATCCTATTGGACTTTACATACTACTGCAACTGATTATAATGGTGACTATCTAAAAGCTGGTGAATATAGGTTATCAGTAACTGGCTTCACCTCAAAAAATTACAGCCTGACATATGTTGACGGCTCAATTGTGGTCGCGAAGAAAGAATTAGAGCTAATTACTTCTTCAGTTGCGAATATTAGTGACAATGTACTTACAAGGACATATGGAGAAGCCTTTGTTCCTTCATATAATGGATTTGTGGGTGATGAGAATGCAACCGAAGTTGGGTTAGATGGCAGCGAAATTACAACAAGTGAAACTGGCTATTTAGCGGACCTTAAAACAGATGTAACTGCGTATTCTGGTAGCTATTATAAAGTTGAAATAGCTCTTGACGATGATGTATTGTTAGACAACTACGAAATTGTACTTGAAGGCGATAAAGATGAAAGTTATTATGACAATGTATACACATATTATTTAAACATTGTAGCTAAAGATATGTATATTGTTTTTAAAGACATAGATGGAAGTGACAGCCTTACTGCTACTTATGGCGAAATACCAGATTACACCATATCATTTGCCGGATTGTATACCGAGGCAGACGATTATGACGAGTTATTGGCTTATGGAACAACATTAACAAAAGACGAAGATGAAGTTTACATCTCAATAGACTTTAAACGCGATGTAAATGACAGTGGTTATTTTGGTGCTGATGATAACAAAGTAATATGGACAGACAAATTAACAGATAAATTCTACAACTACAACATTAAGGTACAAGCAGTATGGTATGACGTTACACCAAGGGAAATTACTGTTGGATTAGATAAAGATTTATATACTGTATATGACGATGGTGTTTCAATTTCACTTTATTCATTCTCACTTTATAATACAAGTACTAGTGAGTCAGAGGAGGGTGAGCAATATATGGTGTTTGAAGGTGGTGACTATAGTTGGTACAACTTTGTAATTGGCGGTAGCGGTTATGCAGATGGAGAAACTATGGCTGATGTATTTAATACATATTCGTCAGATTCATCCTACACAAATGATGATGGCGAAACTTGTTATTATGCTGACTATACTATAACACCTATACATACATTATATGTATCCGATTGTGAAATTGGCACAAATACCGTGCAACTAACAGAATTTTCGACAAATGACAATTACAAGGTAACAGGTGATTATGTAAAGGTAGTTGTTTATGGCGATGCCGCAAGCCTATCTCAAGCCTCAGACAATATAATGTTAGCTGGTGATGCTTCTTCAGTTGAAGGTATGTTAGAAGATTTAGAAATTACCGTTACTTATGAAGACGGCACTAAAGATACGTTCTCCGTTTCAACTAATGGCGAAATAAAACTTGCGGATAGCAGTAAACTTAGCTATAATACTACAAACATAAACCAAACAATCACAGTTACATATTCCGTAGAATATGAAATTGCGGATGATATGGCGGGCTCTAAGTTCTACGCAAAATATGGTGGAGGGGAAAATGACATTACAATTAACAATACTACATATAGTGTAGAATCTTGGGATACTAGTGATACAAACTTTGACGATAAGTTGTCGCTGGATATTATAGTAAGAATTTATTCAAAAGAAACGATATCAGTTGATACTGGCGTAGACGCTGAAAACTTGCCAACAACTGACGAAACCGCAATACAATATAAAGAAAGCGCCGCAGGCTCTTATAACTATGACGAAATTAACACCACAGTTCGTATGGTTCCTAGTGCGGATGAAATGACATACACACTGACTATAAACAGCAGTGTAAAAGAATCAGTTGCTGCTGCGGGTAATTACACAATGCAATTTGTAGCTGTTTCTGGTGCAAGTGGCGGAACTTATCTATATGTATATACCAAAAAAGATGACTTTAGTAGTGATACTAGCTATGATTCTACTGCAGAAAATTTATTTAGAATCTATGAGCTTGATTTTGGCGATATTGATTTGTTTGACGGATTTACACATAAAATTTATGTGCATTATGACAAGAGGCTGGGCACCGTTTTGATTTCAATAGACGGCGTTGCATACTATCAAACACTTATAACAACAACTTATGGTGAAGTAGAAGAAGTTACAAATGAAGATAAAACCACAACAACCCTAAACATACTTTATGCTTATGTAGCGCAAGAAGCGTCATATGCTGGTTACTCTGTTTCTGGTGGAACAGTTTGGGTTGCTAAATTTGAAACAAACCTTGTTGGTTATTCCGATAACTACGCAACTTATGTAAGGGCTGCAGCTCAAATTGAAAACATCGTATTTGGTGTTGCTGACTATAGTAGTACATTACCTTTAGATATCCGCTACTTGTTTGATACATATGAACCTAGTGGTGAAGACTATATTGCTTACTATTATGTTGACGGAAGCGATAAAAAGGCATGCACATCGAATTCAAGCGAAAGTGAGAAAGAAATTAAATTCGATATTGGATATCACACTGTTACAATGATAATTTATGATGAAAATAGCAATATGGTATCGCAAGCAACTATATCATTCTATGTAACAGCTAACCAATCGCTAAAGATTTACGCCGGTAGCGACGGTAGCACGGGTACGCTTGTTGGCAATGATAACAATTATTATGTATCGCAATCAAATGTAATAACGCTAGGCGGAGCAGGCAAATATAACTATTACACGTCCAGTGCAGAAGATGTAACATCGGTTTCAGTTTCATTTACATTCTCTCAAGTAAATACAAGTAGTTTAAGCGCAACCAAAATAACACTATTAAAAGTTGATGAAAAGAACTATATAGATTTAATTATCGCTTATAACGGTAGTAGCTATTCAAACAATTACTTATGTGTTACCATTGATGGCACCTCATATACAACAAGCAATGGTACGAGTGGTCTTGATATTGCTTGGTTAGATGGTAGCTTGTACAATGTATCATTATACTTAGATTACATTACTTTAAATGACGACGCCTATGGTACAAGAGGGTTCCAAATAGTTATAACAGACGATGGTGAAATTGTAAAAACAATCACAAATAGCGATTTTAAATATGAGGTTGGTATTAATGATGAAAACGGATCTACAACTTATACTGCTACCACTTTAGATGTTGGCACTCTATCTAAATTAACTGAAAATGCATCAACTAGCAAGGCAACATACTTCTATGTTGAAGATGCATATCTAAATCTTTATGAGTTAGAGTACAATGATAGCTCATCTATCTATAGAAACTACTACAATATGTCTGATGGTAAGATGTCAATGGGTGGCGAAGCTATTACTGTAGCGTCGGGTAACGAAATTGCAATTGCTGACGGCAACGGCAACCCACTATTGTCCGCTACAAATTCAGTAACATATACATTTGCGGCTACCGAATTTACCTACGGCACAATTAATATGTTTGCGTCACAATCTAACTCATCAACAACACAAGAGTCACGCGGAAACGGTTATGGATTAGTGTTCACTAAGTCAACAGATGGCACTACTAGACTATACTTCCAATTCTTCAGCGGAAGCACAATGTATGCAATACAAAATGTTTCTACAACTATCGATTTGTTAGACGGAAAAGAACACACTATCACTATTGAAGTTGATAGAAGTGTAACAAATGCGTCTGGTGGTATCACGAACTTTGCATACAATACGGTAACCTATAATAAAGTATACATAACAATTGACGGCGTATCATTAACATGGTGGCTATCAGATACTATAGAAAGAGGATACTGGTATTTACCAAGCAGTGCAAATCTTGATTACTGGTACAACGTCGATGAAGAATATACAACAGGAACAGACTCTACCGTTGTATCGTTTATGCCAGTATTTACATATACCTCATTTGCATTCACTGCTAATGACACAACAGATGCAAATAATACAACAGATGATGATGGCACAACAGAGGTAACTATTGAGTTAAGTTCTATGATAAGCTCAATATAAACGCACACCACATTAAATGGAGCTGTAATGAAATTTATTTTCATTACAGCTCTTTTATTTGGCTAAAATTAACTTAAAAAAGTGAAATTGCAATAATTTATAGAGTCGAAATCCGTCCTCATCATCACAAAAAAACAACAATGTAGGCACATTTTAACGAAGACTAATATTAAAATTGTAGGGGCGTTAGTCCTCTGACGCCCGCATCCATATTGAAAATTTGGTGTTATTGATATTGTATGATTATTTAAGTATCAAGGAAACGACGATGTAAACTTGTGAAATTGCATTTTATCGAGGAATAATATTTTAATGCAGTTTCGGGCGTCAGAGGACTAACGCACCCTACAATTATACAATTTATCCGTGGCACAAACAACGGCGTTTATATAATTTTATCCTCAACTTCTTCACTATTCACTATTACTTATTACTTCCACCCAACGGGTGGTTGCGGGAGCCATAGGACTTCCCTACAATTAAGACGCTACAACTTTATGAATGATAAAAGAGCCGTAAAGATTTGTTTTCTTTACAGCTCTATTTTTTATATATTGCAGTGCAATTATTCGGTTATTTTGTCGTCTATTATTATCATCTTTTTGTTTAAGTAGTTTGCGCGATTGATTATTTCTAGTGTTCCTTGCGAAATAAAATCTAACTTTATAAGAGGGCGCACGGCTTTATCTACTTTGTGGATATCTGAATATTTTGTTAGAACATTGGGGCAAGATTCTGCTAAACTGCTTAAAAGTTCTTTTTTTCTGGACTTCTTTATTGCGAGTATTGATACGTGCAAGGGGGCAGCAACTGATTCTTCATACATTTTTTGCGTTATATCAAATAGCGAGTAGAGGCATATGCGTTTTAGGCGCGCCATTGTGTAGTTTTTGGTTTTTGCTTGCTCTAGCATTTGCTCGAGGCTGGTTGCGTTTATTGCCGCTATTTTTATGCGATTGTGTATGCCGCCAGTTACATCATAGTAATGCTCTAAATCGTATCCGTTTAATGATTTGATTTTAAACAGCATCATATCATTTAGGCTATCGTTATTTTTGCTCATATTGCGCAGAGATTCATACACCACATTTGGCACAGATTCTTTCATTTTATCCAACTCGCCCCGCCTTATTGCTTGTCTAACTGCGGTTGCTGAAGGATATGCGCTTGTAATTGAATCGTCATTGTATCCGCCACCTTCGCGCTTTATTGTGTGTGCTTTTATGTTTAAACCAAGCTTTTTAATTGCGGTTAAATATGATACGCCAAGTACGTTATTTGGCTCGTCTAATATGCCCGCTATATCGCTGAAGTCGGGGTTTTCTTCTACATATTTTGCAGTGGCTAGCGCGCGTGATTTTGGATAACTGTAGCCTTGCTTAAGATTAGCTTGAAGCTCTAAACTAAATGATTCCGGTTCATTATATAGTAAATCTGCCACCTTTTGTAGGGTGTTGATGTCGCCACATTCGCTTCCAAAACTTATATATTCTACATCTTTAAAGGCGGAAATCGTTTTTAATGCGCCATATGCAAAGTTATCTGCGGGAGAAATTGCATATATGGTTGGCAACTCTACTACTATATCAGAACCCATAACTATTGCAGAAGTTGCGCGGATGTATTTATCAACAATGGCTGCGTCGCCGCGTTGTACAAAGCTGCCACTCATTACAGAAAGTATGGTGTCAGCCCCCGTCTCTTCGCGCGCAATACTCATATGGCGGGTGTGCCCGTTGGTCATTGGATTGTATTCACAAATTATTGCAGTTATTTTCACTTTGTCCTCACAAAATATGTATTTTTGCTTGCATTTTTTTCCTAATAAGAGTAACATATTAGTGTTAGATATATGCAAAGCGCTTATATTTATATTATATAACAAATTAACAAAAAAATAAAGGTGTTAGAGGTAAATTATGTCAAAATTAATGGATAGCATTATTGCAAAAGCAAAGGCGAACAACAAACACATCGTATTGGCTGAAGGTGAAGAACCAAGAATTATTGCAGCGGCAGAAACGATTGTTGCAGAAAAAATTGCTCGTTTAACATTACTCGGTAATAAAGACAAAATTTTGTCACTTTCAAGCGCAGAAAAATTGGCTGGTGTTAATATTATTGACCCTACAAACTGTGCAGAATTAAAAGATTATGCAAATTTATTATTTGAACTACGCAAAGCTAAAGGTATGACGGAAGAAAAAGCTCTTGTTATGGCTCAAGATCCACTATTTTTTGGTTGTTTAATGATAAAGAGTGGCGCAGCTGACGGTATGGTTGCGGGCTCAATAAATTCAACTGGCAACGTGTTAAGGGCAGCGCTACAAGTTATCCGCACAAAACCAGGTGTAAAAACAGTTTCAAGCTGTTTTGTAATGGATATGCCAGAGGGTAGCCAATATGGCGAAAATGGCGTAATGATTTTTGGCGACAGTGCAGTTCTTCCTTGCCCAACAGCAGAACAAATGGTTGACATTGCAACAGCTTCAGTAGACAGCGCAAGAAAAATTGCGGGCATTAAAGAACCTAAGGTTGCACTTTTAAGCTTTTCAACAAAAGGCAGTGCAAAGCACGAGCTAGTTGACAAAATCCAACTTGCTACAAAGCTTTTGGGTGAATCAAATCCAGACTTCGCATATGACGGTGAATTGCAACTTGATGCAGCTATTGTTCCTTCAGTAGGCGAACTTAAGGCTCCTGGAAGTCCAGTTGCGGGACACGCAAACGTACTTATCTTCCCAGATCTACAAGCGGGTAACATTGGTTACAAGCTAGTTCAAAGGTTTGGTATGGCAGACGCTATCGGCCCAATTTGCCAAGGCTTCAACGCTCCAGTAAATGACCTTTCAAGGGGTTGTAGTGCAGAAGATGTTGTAAGCGTTGTTGCAATCACATCAATTCAATAATTACACATTAGGAGAAAATATGAAAGTTTTAGTTTTAAATGCGGGTAGTAGTTCACTAAAATATCAAGTAATTGATATGGATAATGAAGAGATGATTGGCAAGGGTCAAGTTGAAAGAATTGGCGCACCAAACACATCAATTTCACAATCAGTTAATGGCAAAAAAGTTGAGGCTATAATTGACGCTAAAGATGTTAGCGAAGCAGTTGGCACAGCGCTTGAGTGGATAACAGATAAAGAGCACGGAATAATATCTAGCCTAGCAGAAATTGGCGCAGTAGGTCACCGAGTTTTGCACAGTGGTGAAGATTTTAACGACAGCGTTTTGGTCGGCGAGGCAGAACTTGCAATCTTCAAAAAGAACAAAGTTTTTGGTCCACTACATATGCCAGCAAATATAATGGGCATCGAGCGTATTATGGATATTATGCCAGGCGTACCAAATGTAGCAGTATTCGATACAACATTCCACAGCACAATGCCAAAGCACGCATATATGTATGCAATCAATATGGCAGATTATGAAGAGTTTAAGATCCGTAAATATGGCTTCCACGGCACATCACACAAGTATGTAACAAGCGAGTGTGCAAAAATGTACGGAAGCGAGCAAAGCAAGATTATCACTTGTCATCTAGGCAACGGAAGCAGTCTTGCAGCTGTTGTAAACGGAAAGTGTGTTGATACAACTATGGGCTTAACACCGCTTGAAGGTTTGGTTATGGGAACACGTAGTGGCGACCTAGACCCAGCAGTTATTGGTTTCTTGGCAGAAAACAAGGGTATGACAGCAGAACAAGTTGTAAATTATCTTAACAAAGATAGCGGATTAAAAGGAATATGTGGATATTCAGATTGCCGTGACATAACAGCCCACTATGACGACGCAGACGGCAAAGCAAAGTTGGCATTTGATATGTTCAGCTACCGCATTAAAAAGTATATCGGAAGCTATATAGCAGCTATGGGCGGCCTTGATGCTATCGTTATGACTGGCGGAATTGGCGAGAACAGTGCTTTTGCGCGCAAACTAATTTTTGAAGGTTTAGAGAGTTTAGGTATTGAATTCGACTTTGAAAAGAACGAAACAAAGTTGCCAGACGGCAATAAAGAGATGCATAAATCAAGCTCAAAAGTTAAGATTTATATCATTCCAACTAACGAAGAAC
>JAWXUT010000143.1:0-3300 GCA_044426075.1 Bacillota bacterium | reverse complement strand
TATTACTTATTACTTCCACCCGACGGGTGGTTGCACCCTACAATCTTATGCATTGCGTTTCGCCATTTGTTTGACGATTGCACCCACATCTGCCTTATTCTATTGTTATTTTCTGAGCTTTCAAAATAATATAATACAAAACTGCAAAAACTTGTTTTTGTTATAACCCTTTACGCGGATATGTTTTATCCATTTTCTCACAAAAACATCAAAATACGACAATGTAAAGTTGTGGAAATTCAGTTTATCGGATAAATTTTATTTTCGAATGCAATCTAAACGCATACAACGCGAGGGCTGCAGCTACTACTGATAATCCGCCTTGCATTAGGTTTGCAGGGATTGCGACAACGGCGATTTCTAATCCGAATAGTAGCCAAGCTGTAAAGAAGTAGCCGACCACCATTTCTAACCCGCAAAGTATCATACCCGCGATTGTTATTAACATTGCTTTGTTCTGTTTTTCTGCTAGCTTTTTGTAGGCGATATCTGCTATTAATCCGCACATTGCGCCCTCTAACCCTTTTATTATTAGCGTGGGGATAGCATATATTGCATAGCCAGTTATGATATCTGCTAGCATACTTCCTAAGCCGCCCGCTATTGCGCCTACTATTGGCCCGCATAGCACCGACACCACAAATATTATACTGTCACCTAAATTAAAGTATCCATTTGCGCCCGCTACTGGTATTTGAAGCGTTATTGTTGCCGCCATTACTAGCGCTGTTGATATGCCCGCCATTGCAATATATCGGGATATCTGAGACATTTTTGCGTTGTTTTGTGTGGTTTTTTTCATTTTGCTCCTCCAAAAAAATAATCCCAACAAGTGGGATTAAATATTGCAGAAAATGGCAACCCTATAAGGTTACTTATATACTTACTGTAATACTCTTTCCCATTCAGACTATACTGGCGGTTGTGGATTCTAACCACATCGGCTGTTGGGGCTGTTGGACTTGTCTACTTGAAGTAGCATCACCACCGGTCGGATACGGTTTTTCAACCTTCCTGCCCAAAGATATTGTAATTATAATATGCTAATTTTTATTTTATTGCAAGCGTTTTTACATAAAAAAATAATTCCAATTTTGGTATTGAATTTACTTTAGCTTGCGATTTTTTAGTGGAGCAAATGAGGGGCAACATGTTATACAGATTCCACACACCGCACCTCTGCCAATGTGTTGGTAAGCGCGTTTCATATGTTGGCTGCATTTTTCGGCATCAAAAATTGTGCTTCTGGCAGCGCCATTTACATAATTTACACCCACAATTGCACCCGCTGGGCATTTTTCTACACAGATATTGCAGCTGCCACAACCGTTTTCTATCAGATTGTTTTTAGCGTTTAGCGGATAGTCAGTTAGCACCGTTGCAAGCCTAATTGCAGACCCGAATTCTTTGGTTATAAACAACGCATTTTTGCCTATATATCCGCTGCCAGAAAGCACTGCCGGGGTTTTGTGTGGAAAAGCTCCCGCATATTTATCTTTTATGCTACTTTGACTGGCTGGAATCATATATGACATATATCCCAATTTTTCTATATAAGTAGACGCAAACAACGCAAGTTGATCAAGCTTTGCGTTAACTGTTCTGTAATGATGAAAATATTCATATGTAGGTTCATCTTTAACACCTTGCATAATATAGGTATTCAATTTATATCCTATTGTTATTGCATATGGGAACCCCTGCGCTTCCGCAACGCTAGAAACATCGCTGTATGCCACAAGAGACGCGCCTTGTTCTTCTAAAAGTTTTTTTAATTTATCCATACACTAAGTGTACAACTTTATATTAAAAGTGTCAAGGCTAAATAGAAGTATGCAAAAAATGTTGATATTTTATTGAAATCGTGTTATAATGCCGATAGGAGAATGGTATTTAATGGCAATAATAGTTTTTGATATAGAGTGCGCAGACGGCAGAAACATATGCAGTTTTGGCTATGTTATAGCTGATAATAATCTAGAAGTTAAGGTTAAGCGCGACATTATTATAAATCCTCGTATAGGCAGAATTAGGGTGCACAAGTTGGCGCCTCCGTTGCCATATCCAATAGGCGAATTTCACAAAGCGCCCGATTTCACATTTTGCTACGACGAAATTAAAGGACTTTTAAGCAATCCCGAAAACAAAGTATTTGGATTTTCTACAATGAATGACGCAATATTTTTGAACACAGCTTGTCAAAGATACGGCTTGCCACACATAGAATTCAAGTTTTATGACTGCCAAAGAATGTACGGTAAATTGCACGATCAAGGGCAACAAATCGGTCTTGAAACACTTGCAAATCAGTATGAAATAGAGGTGGAACACATTCACAAAAGCGACGATGACGCACTTACAACGCTAGCCGTGCTATCTAAAATGTGCAAAGAAAACAACTGCAATATTGACGAACTTTTAGCTCTTGACAGCGATTCATATGCCTACAACAGAGCGGAATACATAGAGTTTTCAACCGCGTGGAAAAAAGAAAAGGCAATTACTCTTGGCGCAAACCTAAAAGGAGTAAATCTTCGCATACACAGCCGTGTTATACTTTGGCAACACCGCTTCAAAGAAAAAACCCAACTAAACGGTGTAGCGGGCAAAACGTTTTGTATGTCTCGATTATTTGAACGCATTCACTTTAAAGAAAGCGTTTATCTAATCAAATTAATAAATGAAAATGGCGGAAAATATGTAAGCAATGTAGAAAAAAGCAACATATTTGTAAGCTATGGTGAACCAAGTGACCGCCAACTAACAGCAGAACTTCACCCCGACACCATATCAGTAATTGAAATGAAAGCACTATATGCACTTTTAGGCGTCACTAAAGAAGAAGTTATTGCCGGTGGCGATACAATTAATTTAGAAAGCTACCTAACCCAAGAAGACCGTATGGAAATCGAGGGCAAAAAACCTCAAAACAACATCAAAGTCTCCCCAGTCATATAATGTGGAAGTAATAAGTAAGAGTGAATAGTGAAGAAGTGAGAGTGAAAATTATATGAAACGCCGTTGTTTGTGCCACGGATAAATTGTATAATCGTAGGGTGCGTTAGTCCTCTGACGCCCGAAATCGCATTAAAATATTATTCCACGATAAAATGTAATTCCACAAGTTTACATCGTCGTTTCCTTGATACTTAAATAATCATACAATATCAATAACACCAAATTTTCAATAAGGATGCGGGCGTCAGAGGACTAACGCACCCTACGATTTAATATTCATCTGCGCTGAAATATGCGTTCCAACTTTCCCATATAATCAACCCTTTACGGGTTCCACAATTA
>JAWXUT010000142.1:0-3306 GCA_044426075.1 Bacillota bacterium | reverse complement strand
TGCGGGGTGGTTGGTTGCCCTTGTGGGGCTGTTGGGGTGTTGCATTTGCGCGAAGTTAGGGCTCTTTTTTATTTTGTATCTAAAATTATAGTCTGCCGACGGCATAAGGTCCGGGCGCCAGAGGACTACCACCCTACAATATTATGCATTGCGGTTTGCCATTTGTGCCACGATTGCTCCAAACAATGATATATAACTAAAAGCATTCTATTGAGAGCTTTTATGAGTTACAACTCTAAACTAACCTCATAAACTTTGTTTTTGGCGATGCCATATTTTTTTGCTATATCTTTTACAGCTTGCGACTTACTGCTGCCATTATCTAGCAGTATTTGCAATTCGCTTTTTATATCAATTTCATCTTTTGTAACATTTGCGCCGTCTACTATAAGCACAAATTCTCCACGCATATTTGCTATATTTATGTTGCTAAGGCTACCAATATAGACCGTTTCAAACATCTTTGTGATTTCTTTAACAGCCCACAATTTGCGATCACCTAGCGCATCAAACAAAAATGATATTGTCTTTTCTAGGTCGTGTGGGGCAGAGTAAAAAACCAGTGGCATTGCAATTGTTTTCAAGTTTTCTACAATCGCTTTTTTGTCTTTCAATTTTTCTGGCAAAAATCCCACAAAGGTAAATCCACCCGTGCTTGCACCAGATAGTGCCACTGCACTTGCAACAGCTGTTGCACCAGGTACAACTTTTACATCTAGCCCGCGTTTGTGTATTTCTGCAACTAAAATAGCACCAGGGTCGCTGATACAAGGCATTCCCGCGTCACTTACAAGCGCAACAGATTTATCTTGCATAAGGATATCGATAATTTCTTCCGTACCCTCGCGTTCTTTGTGCATATGATAGCTAATTAGTGGTTTTTTAATGCCATAGTGGTCTAGCAATATGCGAGTATGGCGGGTATCTTCACTGGCTATAATATCAACTGCGCCTAGTGTTTCCACCGCCCTATAAGTAATGTCTTTTAAATTTCCGATTGGCGTGCCAACTAAATAAAGAGTTCCGCTCATTTGTTATAAATCCTCCGCAATTCTTCGGTATAAGTGTTGTCATCATTGAATACAACAAGTGGTTTTTCAAACACCATACCGGGGTTTCCGCCCTTTTTGCCTTCTACAAGTATAGTATCGATATCTTTATTTGACTTTGGCTGAACGGCCACAATGCGCTTGGGTTCAATGTTAGAGTTACGCATAGCGCACATTAGGTCAGCTAGACGCGAACCTTTTATAACAACAAAAAACACACCACCAAATTTCAACAAGCGTGATGCACTATCTGTAACACCTTGTAACGAAACAAACACTTCCCTTTTGCAAATATCCAGTTCTGTAGCTTGGTTACAATCGCCTTCATACGTCATATATGGTGGATTTGACACCGCCACATCAAAAGTTCCACTGCCAAGAGCCAAATGTGCCGTTTGCATATCGCCGTGGTGCACACTAATGCGGTCTTGCAAATTATTAAGAGCAATTGAGCGTGCAGCCATATCCGCTAGCCTATCTTGGAGTTCAACACAAACAATCTTTTTAGCGTTAGTTTTGTAGCTTAAAAGTATGCTAATTACGCCAGAACCCGCGCCCAGTTCTACAACAGAGTGCTTTGCATTTGCGCGCGCAAAGTCAGACAGCAACACGGCATCCATTGTAAAAGCGTAGCCAGTTGTGTCTTGAATAAGGGATAAACCCCGCCTTTCTAAATCTAAAATCTTCTCATTTTCTTTAAGCATACATACATTATAGCACATCAAAGTAATATTTACAAAATTAAATGGATAAATTGTTAGCGAACACTAGATTTATATTAGATATAGTGGTATAATTATAACAGATAAAAATCTTAGGAGGTTTACTATGCCACTCGTAACTAGTAAAGAGATGTTCGAAAAGGCTTATGCTGGTGGATATGCCATCGGCGCATTTAATGTTAACAACATGGAGACAATCCAAGGTATTGTAGCAGCAGCTCAAGAAGAGAATGCACCACTAATTTTGCAAGTATCAGCAGGCGCAAGAAAATATGCTAACCCAACATACTTAAAATATTTGGTAGATGCAGCGGTTGAAGAAAGCGGTCTTCCAATCTGCCTACACTTAGACCACGGTGATTCATTTGAATTGTGTAAAGATTGTGTAGATAAAGGATTTACATCAGTAATGATCGACGCATCACACCACAGTTTAGCAGAAAACATTGCAATCACAAAGAACGTTGTTGAGTACGCTCACGACCACGGTGTTGTAGTTGAAGCAGAACTAGGCAGACTAGCTGGTATTGAAGATGCAGTTAATGTTAGTTCAGAAGATTCATGCTACACAGATCCAGATGAAGTACAAGAATTTGTATCAAAAACTGGTGTTGATAGTTTAGCAATTGCAATCGGAACAAGCCACGGCGCGTTCAAATTCAAAACAGAACCAATGTTACGTTTTGATATCCTAGAAGAAGTAGCAAAACGCCTACCAAACTTCCCAATCGTATTGCACGGAGCTTCAAGCGTACCACAATATCTAGCAGAAGTTATCAACCAATATGGCGGAAATATGCCTGGTGCAAAAGGTGTTCCAGAAGATATGCTACGTAAAGCTGCTGGCATGGCAGTTTGCAAAATCAACATTGACTCAGACCTACGTATGGCTGTAACAGGTACACTACGTAAATACTTCAACGACAATCCAAGTCACTTTGACCCACGTCAATACTTAGGACCTGCTCGTAACGCAATTAAAGAAATCGTACAACACAAGTTGGTAGAAGTTCTAGGTTGCAACGGCAAAGCTTAATTTTTAACAATTAAATAGAAACAACGGTTAATTACTAGCCGTTGTTTTTTTATTTTAAAATACGAATTTAATCCATATATATAATGGGCTATAAAGATTAATTTCTTTATAGCCCATTGCTTATTTTATTTATTTGCCAACCCTTTTGTAACCAAATTTTTCAAACTGCATATTTTCTAATTTGATTATTTTGTATAGGTCGCTGTTGTTTGAAGTTGAAATTATTTTTTCAACTAGGTTTTCTGTTGCGTCAATATTATCTCCGCCCGACATCATCTTTCTTATAAGGATAGCACATTCAAGTTCTTCACGATTTAAAAGTAGCTCTTCGCGCCTTGTTCCGCTACGATATAGATCTATTGCGGGGAATATGCGCCTTTCTGCAAGTCTTCTATCCAAGTGAACTTCCATATTACCGGTGCCTTTAAACTCTTCATATACAACGTCATCCATTCTGCTGCCAGTATCAACTAACGCTGTTGCTAAAATTGTTAAACTG
>JAWXUT010000141.1:0-3316 GCA_044426075.1 Bacillota bacterium | reverse complement strand
GACGAGCAAACAAAAATTAAACATATTGATAAAGTTAAAGATGTGTTTGATAGATATAAAGACGGCGGCGATGATATCAATTATGGTATTTATTGTGCTACGCTTCCATACAGAAAGTCTCTAGGAATAAGTGTTTCAAAGTATGATAGCGTTATTAACAATGAATCGCGTGATGATGCAGTTTTGTATATGAGGGGGCAAGAAGAACTTGCTTTGGCGTATTTTGATATGGGCAACTATAGGCGTGCTCACGAAATAGCTGATATGATTAAGGCATATTTCCCTTGGTATGTAATTCCACATATGTTTGTGCCATTTTATTATTATCAAGGCGATATTGCTCGTGCAGAAAAAATGGCAACAGATGCACTTGTGTTTTCTGAGCAAAATGGCATCACAAAAGATGTTGGATTGTTGTATTGTACCCTAGGCCTAGTAGATTTTTATAATTGCAAAGTAGAAGAGGGCTTTAAGAAGATAGATAAATCTGTTGAAAGCAAAAATGACAGCGAATATGTAAGATTTCACTGTGTTGCGTATAGATGTATTTCATATGCAAGATATGGCAAACCAGAATACTGCAAAGATTTAGCTCATTTCAACCTAAAATATTGCGAAGCTAAAAATATTGAACACATCAATATGATGCAAATTGCACTAAGCTATGCATATTTAAAGTTGGGCAATAAAGATAAAGCATATCAATTTGCTACAAAATGCGTACAAAACAGCAAGTCACGCAGCACAAATTGGCTTATGGGAATGGCGATTGCAACATCACATATGCTAAATAATGGCGATTTGAAAGACGGCGTTACTTTGGTTAGAAATCTTTTAAGGTCTGCAGAAAGTTTTGGTATGGAAGTTGTTATTATTGACTATTTCAATGATATATTTGATCCAATATTAGCATTTGCTAAACAAAACAATATCGAGACACAATTTGTTGATAGAGTTTCAAGTATTGCGCGCAATAGGCTAGAAGCTCGCCCAATAACAGATAAGCTTAAAATTACAATGTTTGGCGATGTTCAAATTACAGTTGGCGGCAAAGATGTATTGTGGAAAACCAGAAAGAGTAAAGACTTGTTCCTATTATATATACTAGCTGGAAATGTTGGAATTGATAGAAATATGATAATTGATGCCTTCTGGAAAGATTATGTATATGAATCTGCAATTAACAACTTAAAAACAACAAATAACATAATAAGAAAAACTTTGAAAGCTGCGGGTGTTGATTTTGTGCTAGAATATATCAACTTAAGGTATATTTTGCGATTAAATAATGCAGAAAATGACTATGACCGTTTCAGAGGATTTATGACAGAATATCAAGAAACTAATACTGTTATGGAACAAGTTGATTTAATGCAAGAAATGGTTAAATTGTACAAATCTGACTTCGCAACAGATATAGTATATCAAGAGTTTGTTGATGAGAGAAAGAATATCAAGCAAGAGATGACAATAAAGTTGCTTAAATTGGCTAGAGCACTGGCAAATAAAGGCGAATATATTGAAGCAAAGAGTTTCTTATCGACACTATCAGTACTCGACAAACACAATGACTACAGTCACTTTGTCTCAGAGCTGGACGCAAGAATTAATTTAATGTAATATGAATTTTAGTAAAGAATGGAAAGATTATAAAGTTATCGCAACGGGTGACGGCTACAAATTGGAAGATTTTGGCTCCGTGATTTTGTTGCGACCCGACCCACAAATTATATGGAAAGCACCTTTTGACTTGTCAGAATACAAGGGGCTAAACGCTATTTATGAACGCAGTTCTACGGGTGGCGGCGAATGGCGAATTCTAAAAAAGACTCCAGCAGAATTTTCTGTTAACTGGCGCAATCTTAAGTTTTCGTTAAAGCTAATGGGATTCAAGCATACGGGCGTATTCCCAGAACAAGCATACAATTGGGGCAGAATGATTGATCTAATTAAGGCAGAAAAGCGCGAAATAAATGTGTTAAATTTATTTGCATATACTGGTGGCGCTACAATTGCTGTAGCAAGCGCGGGTGCAAAAGTGTGCCACGTTGACGCAGCTAAGGCAATGTGCGAACGCGCTGGTAAGAATGCCAAAATAAGCGATTTGGGTGACCGTCCTATAAGATACATAGTAGATGACTGTGTTAAGTTTGTTGAGCGAGAAATCAGAAGAGGCAACAAATATGACGCAATTATTATGGATCCACCAAGCTTTGGGCGAGGACCTCGTGGAGAAAAGTGGAAGTTAGAAGAAAAGATTTTTGAGCTTATTGAACTCACAAAAAATGTGTTAAGTGACAATCCATTGTTCTATTTAGTTAACAGCTACACAACTGGATTGCAACCAACGGTTATGAGCAATATATTGGAACTAAACTTCGCAGAAATTCCACACGATATTGAGGCTTACGAATTGGGGCTTCCAACCGAACAAAAAGGAATAATATTGCCTTGTGGAACAAGTGCATTTATGACATTTAAAAAGTAATTACAAGGATGAACTATGAAAGAATTTACATATGAAGATATAAATATTGTATACGAAGACAATCATATTTTGGTGGTAGTTAAGCCACAAAACATACCAGTATGTGGTGACTCTAGCGGGGATCAAAATTTACTTGACCTATTAAAGCAATACATTGTAGAAAAATACAACAAGCCTGGTGACGCATATTTGGGATTGGTTCACAGATTAGATAGACCAACTGGCGGAGTTATGGTATTTGCAAAAACAAGTAAAGCAGCTGCTAGACTTGCAGAAAATATTAAAAAAGGCGAGCTAGAGAAAAAATACTTTGCTGTAACAGTAGGCACAATGCGCGACCGCAGAGGTGTGCTAGAAAATATGCTACTTAAAAATCCAGAAAAAAATATGGTTTATGCAGTGCCATATACAACAGTTGGCGCAAAAAAAGCTGTGTTGCAATATGAAACTGTAAGCGAAGTAGAGGGTTTAGGCTTAATTGATATAAAGCTTATTACGGGCAGAAGCCACCAAGCACGTGTGCAACTTGCTACACAAAACACCCCTATTTATGGCGATCAAAAGTATGGTATGGGCAAATCCCCAGCAAATACAAGGTTATCACTTTGGGCAGTTCAACTTCGTTTTCCACACCCAACAACAAAAGAGATGATGGTGTTTAAGGTGTTGCCACCAGTTGACATTGCACCTTGGAATAAATTTACTATTTTATAAAATTTTGGGCTGTTTATCAGCCCATTTTTAAGTGTGCCGAGTATGACACATAGCTAATCGGTGAAAGTCCGAAGCGGGGGTTCTCACAACTAACCGCATAGCAACGCACAAGGT
>JAWXUT010000140.1:0-3323 GCA_044426075.1 Bacillota bacterium | reverse complement strand
ACATTAACAATATTTTCATTTACAAACTCAACCATGAACTGCAAAAAGCCCACAAAAAGTGGACTTTAGTTATACTTTTTTATCGCCTTTACACTATGGAATTTACTTTTTCATTTGACCAATTATATAAAATTTGAACAATATTTAATGCGACTATAATCAACATTCTTCAATTTCTAAAAATTCATCAAAATCACTTTTAAATAACTTGTCTTGTACTATTCTATATTTTTCAAACTCGCTGATAGCAAAGGCCTTTGCAATATTAGCAGACACTTTTCCACTATCGTTAAGAACCTCTTCTAGTGATAATTTTTAGTATTAACTTAATATCATAAAGAGTTGACATCTTTAACTATTCGAAATTTTCGAATAGTTGCCTGATCAATTTCCATATCGTTGTAAATTTTAGTGTTAAATTTTACATCATAGACTTGATAGTATTGTGGTTATCATATACTTACTTTTTGCATCTAGCTATATATTCATTGAAGCCTTTTGGATTGCAAGCGCGCTCAAGGCGGTTTTCTGATGGAAATACGTATTTACTCATAGCCCCAGCCCCCGCTGAAAGTATGGTGTTTGTTTCTTCCATATAATCTATATTATATATACATTGCTTGCCACTTTTGCAAAACGCTACGTTTTCTAGGTTGTCTGCCATATTTTTTTGCCTATACATATAATATGGTGTTAGCCCTTGCGCTTGCAGTCTGTTTCTTGCATAATCTGCCATTTGACGAACGCTACCGTCCATACGCTTTGTGCCACCTTCTTGCTTCAACACGCCTCCGCGCTTTATTGACAATGTGTGCACGGTTATGTTGTCGGGATCTAAGGCTATTGCACTTTCAACTGAATGCACAAAATCTTCATACGTTTCGCCATTTAATCCCGCGATTAAATCCATATTGATGTCAAAATTGTATTCTTGCGCCATTTTATATGCAGAATATATTTCTTCTACCGTGTGGTTTCTACCCAGTTCTTTCAACGTGCTTTCTTTAAAAGTTTGCGGATTGATTGATATTCTAGTGACATTTAAAGCCTTTAGCGCGTCTAATTTTGCACGCGTTATGCTATCGGGTCTGCCCGCTTCAACTGTAAATTCACAATTAAATTCACTAAGCTCTGCAAGCATATCGCTTAATTCTTCCGCCTCTAATGACGTTGGCGTGCCTCCGCCAACATATATGCTTCGCACCTTATATTCGTTTTGTTCGATTTCTTTTTTGATATCCAAAATCTCTTGTTTTACGCACTCGATATACTCTGGAATACGCTTTCTTACTCTGCCAATTTCTGTGCTAATAAAAGAACAATACGCACACCTTGTTGGACAAAATGGAATATTTACAAATATATCTATGCCCTTTGGATCGTGATTATAAATGCCCTTTTGATTTATTATTACATCGTGGATAAGTTGTGCTCGCTCCGCACTCACAAAAAACTCATCTTGCATATATTTTTCAACATCAACATTTGCACCTAGCTCGTACATAAGTTTTGTTGGGCGCACCCCCGTCAATGAACCATATGGCAAATTAACTTTTAATGCGGAACTGAAATATTTATACAACAACGTTTTTACAAACCGCTTGGTTAGCTTTTTGTACTTTAAAAAATCCTCTTCTTCTATAGCATAAAATTCGTCAATCACAACGCCGTTTTCATTGGTGAGTTTAAATGTAAATCCGCCCTCAATATCTTGGCATTCCATTTCAAAAAAACCACTTGCTGTGTCATTTATTATCACATAAGGATTAAACGCACGCACAACATCTGGCACATCATTTAAGTATGGTGGCAACTTGCTTATTAGTCTTGCTTCTATTGATTTACGCACTTGCATTATCGCACCCTTTCATTATCTAAAGTAGTATTATCTCCGTGACCAGGTAACACAATATAGTCATTTGGTAACCCAAACAACCTCTTTAGTGATAATTGCATATCGCGTGGACTGCTGTCTGGGAAGTCAACTCTGCCACGGTCATAAAGAAAAATAGTGTCACCGCTAAACATATATTGCTCCGCTATTATGCACACCGAACCACTGCTGTGCCCTGGAGTGTGTATAATAGAAAAATCAATGCCACAGAGTGACAATGTATCATTATCTTTAAAAGTAACATCTGCCTTGCTTGGCTCAACTGTTTGCCCTAGCATATAGGCTAGATTGCCATCGGTGTATAGCTTATCCGCTTCAACTTCGTGGATATAAACTTTTGCACCATCACGCTGAAATTTTGCCACGTCATTAATATGATCAAAATGCCCGTGCGTTAAGATGATATCTTTAATTATAATATCATTATCTTTGCAGTAAGCGCTAATCTTTTTGTATCCCGTTGAAGGGTCAATAAGCACTGCGTTTTTGCTATCTGCCTTAGTAACTAGATAGGCGTTATTTCCCATAACGCCTACTATGAATTTTTTAATTTGAATGTTTGTCATCTGTTAAATTCTTTTTGCAATTTCATTTAAGAAAACAGTTGAAGTTACGCCTTGAGGAGTTACGCCCTCTTTCTTAAATAATCCAACTAAATCTTTGGTCATAATGCCGTCTTCAATTGTTTTTAGTGAAGCCTTTTCTAGTTGCTTTGCAAATGCAATTAGTTCGCTGTTGTTGTCAAGTTCACCGCGTTTTGCAAGTGCACCAGTCCACGCAAAAATTGTTGCAATTGGATTGGTTGAAGTCTCTTCACCCTCAAGATGTTTGTAGTAGTGGCGAGTAACTGTGCCGTGAGCTGCTTCATATTCGAAGTTGCCGTCTGGTGAAACTAATACTGATGTCATCATAGCAAGTGAACCGAACGCAGTTGCAAGCATATCGCTCATAACATCGCCATCGTAGTTTTTGCAAGCCCAAATAAATCCGCCAGAACTGCGCATAACCCTTGCAACAGCATCATCAATCAATGTGTAAAAATAGCTGATTCCCGCTTCTTCAAAGGCTGTTTTGTATTCTGCTTCATAGATATCGTTAAAAATATCCTTAAATCTGTGGTCATAAATCTTGCTTATTGTATCTTTTGTGCTGAACCAAAGTTCTTGTTTTGTTGCAAGCGCATAGTTAAAGCAACTTCTTGCAAAACTGCTGATTGACTTATCGGTGTTGTGCATTGTCATAATAACACCACTGCCTGGCAAATCTTTAATCAACTTGCGTTCGCCATTTGGCAAAACGTATTCAACTTTTCCGCCGCCCTCAACATATGATTCAACGCCAGCATAAATGTCGCCATAAGCGTGCCTTGCAATTGTGATTGGTTCTTTCCAATTAGAAGCTATTGGAGTAATACCTTCAACTAAAACTG
>JAWXUT010000139.1:0-3379 GCA_044426075.1 Bacillota bacterium | reverse complement strand
CAAGTTAGCTAAAAAGCACGGCATCAAGCGTGAAGAGATAATTTGTATTGGTGACAGTTTAAATGATGCGCCTATGATAGCCTATGCGGGGCTAGGTGCAGTTGTTGCAAACGGCAGTGATGCGGCAAAGGCATATGCAGATATTATAGTGCCCAGTTGTCAAGATGATGGCGTGGCATACACAATAAGAAAATATGGATTAGGGGAGGATATTTAAATGCAGCTAAAGCGCGAAGAAAAAGAAGAAGTTAGGGTTATGCCCGCAAAGTTTGCGGAGGCTTGTAATTTAGAAATAATTTTCGACACCAATGTTGAAATACCTTTTATGACTTATGGCATATCTCGCCCAGGTCTTATTTTGAGTGGGCACGGCAATTACTTTGCTTCCACCCGCGTGCAAGTACTTGGCATAAATGAGCTAAATTACATCAATCACCTTACTTCAGAAGAACGCTATAAAGCAGTTAATAACTTTATGGAGAAACACATTCCTTGTGTTATTATAAGCAGAAAACAAAGTGTTCCTTGCGAACTTATTGCAAGCGCTAAAGCTAACAATATACCTATATTCCGCTCTAAAGATATAACCTCAATTGTTGTTGCAGAAGTTGCAAAATATCTTATGGATTTACTTGCTCCACACACTTCAGCCCACGGCATTCTTATGGATATTCACGGTACGGGCGTGCTATTTACTGGCGACAGTGGCATAGGCAAAAGCGAAACGGCATTGGAGCTTATCCACCGTGGACACCGCCTTGTTAGCGATGATGTTGTGGATATGAAGTTGATACAAGATAAAATATATGGCACTAGCCCAGTTATCACAAAAAACCTTATGGAAATTAGGGGCGTGGGTATTGTGGATATTAGTGCAATTTATGGCGCGGGTGCAGTTGTACCTAGAAAGATTATTGAAGTTGTTGTGTCGCTTGAAAAATGGCAAGAAGACAAGGCATATGACAGAGTTACAGGTGGGATAGAAATGGTTGACATTTTGGGTGTTAAGGTACCCAAATATACTATTCCAGTTACCACAGGTAGAAATATTGCAATGATTGCAGAGATTGCCGTTAAGCAGTTTAGACTAAAGCAAAGCGGTCACGACACCATTGCATTGTTGACTGAGAGAATGAACGAAAGTAAAGATTAATTCTCTACACATAATATAAGTGTTGAATATGCAATAACACTTGTGCTATTAAATCAATAGATTTTAGCGCATTTGTAATTTTTCACTTATTATTTACACTTGTAAAATTCCCATTAGCGGGGTCAAATGCTTGCATATGACTATAAATAGGTATATTATATTAATATCTTTGGGTTATGTAGGAGTTTGTATATGAATACTTTGCTGTCTGGTGCATTTATAGAATACATCAAAGAGTGTTATGAAGAGATGTTTGGCGGTGGTTTGAGCGAGTCTGTTGCAGAAGCCATGTTGCCAGATGAGGTTAACTATTTAGGAGTGCTAGTAAATCCAAGTATTTATACTGGCGTTTTTGTAATTGCAGTAATGCTTATTTTCGCATTAATTGTAAGAATATTTTTTATCCCAAAATTTAAAAATCAACCAGGTAAACTACAAATGATTTTAGAAATGTTTGTGGGTTATTTTGATAAAAGCTCGCGTGAATCAATACACGGTCACGCTAATTTTGTTGGCCCTTACACTTTAACTGCGGCAACATTTATTGCGCTATCAACACTAGCGGAGTTGCTTGGTTTGCGCCCTGCTATGGCGGATATCAATATGTGTCTTGCTATGGGTATAACCACTTTTATTATTATAAATATTTGCGGATTCAAACAAAAGGGGTTTGTTGGTAGAATAAAGAGGTTTGCAAATCCCATAAATCTTATTACAGATATTTCTGTGCCATTGTCACTTTCATTTAGGTTATTTGGTTCTATTATGAGTGGATTTATAATTATGGAACTTATACATAGTATGATATATACTGTTTTTGTTGTTCCAGCTATAATAAGCGTTATAACAACATTCTTCCACGCAGCAATACAAAGTTATCTATTTGCAACACTTACAAACGTTTTTGTTGGTGAAGCAATAGAATAGTCACAAAAAAAATCGCAGTTTACTGCGCACATATATACAAAACAAAAAAATTTTTATAAAGAGGTATTTTATTATGTTTACTATGCTTGCAGATTTAGGTTTAAATGCAATCGGTGCAGGACTTGTTCTTGGACTTTCTGGACTAGGTTCAGGTATCGGAATGGGTCTTGGTATCGCTAGATCAGTTGAGGCTATTGGTCGTCAACCAGAGGCTGAAGGAAAAATTCGTAGCACATTGATGATTGGTCTTGCTTTCTGTGAAACTGTAGCTATTTATGGTCTACTAATCGCAATATTACTAGTTGTAATGTAAACTTAGAGGTTTAATATGAGTTATATGTTGATGTCCGATTTGCCACTTGGACTAAATTTTCTTGAAATCTTAATCAATATGTTTAACTTGGCTATTTTGATAATAGGTATGAGATACTTGTTATACAAACCAGTCAAGAAATTTATGGATAAAAGACGCGCTATGTACGAGGCTGAAGCTGAGGCCAGTGCCACTGTTAAGGCAGAGGCTGAAGATATGAAAACTACTTATGACGGGCTAGTAAAAAACGCCAACGAAGAAGCTTTTCAAATCAAATCCACAGCTACAAACGAGGCAAAGAGCGAAGCACAAGAAATTGTGGCAACTGCAAAAGCAGAGTCAAAGCTATTGTTATTAAAAACAGCAGAAGAGGCTCAACACAACGTAGGCGTTATGCGTGCGGAATTAAAGAATCAAATTGCTGATTTAGCAGTTGGAATTGCGGGTCAAATTCTTGAGAGAGAAGTGGCTGCTGCTGATTATGATGCTTTAATTGACAGTGTAATAGCTGATGCACAACCAGTTATCGAGCAAAATGCACAAAACTATGCAAATAGTGAGTATGCTATTAAAGAAGAGATGAGTGCAGAAATTTCTGAAATCGCAGTGCTTATGGCAAGCAAGATTTTGGAGAGGGAAACAAATGTTGCTGATAACGATGTTGCAATTGAGAGCATTCTTGGGGAGTGGAAGAAGAGATAATTATGCGTAAATTAATAATCAAATCCGCAATTGCACTTACAGAAGCTCAAAAAGCTAAACTTGAAAAAGGGTTAAGCGCAAACGGTGCGGAATTAAAGTTTGAATATGTAATTGACTCTATTGTAGGTGGTATAGTTATTGTTGATGGCGACACACAAATTGACGCATCGCACGCAAAAGAGCTCAACAAGATAAAGGGCGCAAGCAGTGATCTATTAACAGCAGCAAAGGGTATAGCTATAAAAGACTTGCCTAAGTTGTTGAAGTCAAAGTTGAACCAAATT
>JAWXUT010000138.1:0-3470 GCA_044426075.1 Bacillota bacterium | reverse complement strand
TCTTGATAAACGCACCAACAATAATAAGGGCTGTAAACAGTCCAACAAGCACGATACTTAAAGTTTTTGAATATTTAAGTTTCACAAAACAACCTCTCCTTTGTTTGATAAATCTAAATTATTATAACACCATACAAGATAAATGTATAGCGATTATAACACAAAAAACAGCTAATCAGTTACAGTTTTGGCAAGTTTTCTATCATTTATTTTGCGTGCAAGATAAACTACTGGAGTGTCTGCAAAGCTGGTTACAACAAATATTATGTAGCTTGTTAGCATTATGCTTAATACAATATCAAAGTCATACACACCATAGAACGCAGTTAATGTATAAAGTACCGCATTTACAAGTTGAGATATTAGTGTACTGCAGTTGTTTCTCACCCACAAAAACTTGCGTTTATTTGCAAATTTCTTTTCAGTAAATGCCCACCACTTTTTATACAAGAACACGTCAAGTGACTGTGCTACAGCATAAACTATTAAGCTTGCAAACACTAGTCGTGGTGTATTTGAAAATAATGTTACTATGCTATCCATTGCAAAATCACTTTCTGCGGCAGTGTATAAAAGCCAACATTGGGTAACCAAAACGAATAGTACGGAAGTCGCAATATTGATATTTACAACTTTTTGTGCTTCTTTATGCCCACACAATTCCGATACAATATCCGTTACAACAAAGGTTGTTGCAAATAGCACATTGCCCAAAGTTTGTTCCAAACCAAAGGCTACAACAAGTATAAGCACTTCTATGTTTGCAACAATTGTGGCAAATATACTAAAGCAGTATAGCCCCTTTATTCCAAACAAAGTAAACCACAGCAAAACTGCTGAGTAAAGCCCTATGATGTTGATTACAATAAGTAGTTCGTTTGACATTTAAACTCCTTTTGTTCGTAAAAAATAGTCCGCATTACTACGGACTATTGCATTGCAAATATTCTATAAGTTGTAAATTTACCAACAAGTTGGCTAACCTACAATAGATTACTTCTTTTCCCTAGTTTTTATTAACGACTGGATGGTTACGAACAGTCTATTTAGATTTGTTTATATAATATCCTAATTAACACCCAAGTGTCAAGCAAATATATCTATTTAATGCTATCTAACACTTTTTTGTATGGCATTACTATTCCTTCATTTAATTTGCTACCCATTTTTGCCTTAATTTTTGGATTGCTGTACATTCTGCCCACAAGAAGCATCATAATCATACGTGTTTTTTGTTTTTGTGGCAAATCATCATAGAATCCGTGCGCCTTATAGAACTTATGGTCGGCTGACATCATTCCACGCATTATGTAAATTAAGTCGCGGAATATTTTCATTCCTCCCACGCCATAAAAGTTTGGTGGGATATTCACGCCTTTTTCCATAGCATATTCAACTTTTGCTACGGTAGATAACATACTGTTGTTGTCAATTATAACGCCCGCCATATAGTTATGGCCAACTTCCGCACGCGCTTCAACAACGGTACGCAAATTGTGTTCTGCATAATAGTCGCCGTTTATGACGTACGCCACTGGCACACCCATAGACATCGTGCGATGACCATTGAAAAATTGCCTATCATCGTAACGCTTGAAAGTTGCGCCCATTGAATGATCTTTAATTGTAAAGGCATAAACAATTGCATCTGCACCCAACACTTCTTTTAAATAAAATTCTTGAAATCCGTCTTTATAAACACACTGCGCTGTGCCCGTGCAACCAAAGCAACCCAAACAACCGCCAATAAGTGGAAGGTTTGCAATATTCAATTCTACAGTGGGATATTTATATGCTTTTTTGTAATCATCAATCATTGTGCGAAGTTTTGTATCGCCCTCAACAATGTTGGTTATTATAATTGTTCTCTTTTTAGAATCAACTTTTTGCACTTCAACAATCTCCGCTTGACTCTCGCAAATAGCAGAAGCCACACGTGGGATAGGTTGTTCAAACACTTTATTCTCGGCTGAATACTTAACAAAGCTCCAGAAACTATCTACCTCTTGTTGCCCTTTAACGCGGGTGAGGTCGTCCATATCTGCACTAAGCCCTTTTATGTAATTCATACCTAAATCAAAGCAGTTTTCCTTTACAAAGTTATGTGCTGTAACATCATAAAAATGTTTAGAAGTGCATATTTGGGTAACCATTTTGCCAGTTAGGTCTACCTTATTCTCCTTTATTAGTTCAAAGAACCTATGCAATTGATATGGCACTAAAAATGTATAAACGGGATAAGAAAAAACAATTAGATCCGCATTTGTAAGTGCTTCTGTAGCACGTGCGAAGTTTTTTTCGTGCCCTTTTATTCCTTGTCCAACATTTAAATAATTGAACTCATCATCTGCACCCCATTTCTTTTCAATATATAATGAAGTGTGGATTGTTACACTATATTTGCCACGAGGCGAACCGTTTACTACACAAATTTTCATAGTTTACTCCTTAGTAAGTTTTAAATACCATTGTATTGTATCACATTTAACAATTCAAGTCAACAGTAACACATTTGTTACTTATCGCATAGCAATACAATAAGGGGAGTGCAAAATGGAAGCAGTGCAAGCGGCAAGTGTGCCACTAATAGCAACAATTGTGTACTGGGTTGTGAATTTAGTAGGACACGCGATAAAAAAGAAAGACACCTTTATGCGGTTTCAACCACTGCTTTCGTTTAGCTTGGGTGCGGGGATTGGAATATTTATGTATTATATAACGCCCGATGTAAACGCAGCGGGTGATGTACTAACGGCATTTATTGGAGGAGGCACAAGTGGCTTATCTGGAAGCGGATTTACTGCAATGTTCAAAAGCTTTAAAAAACCACAACCCGCAGGGCAACAAGTAGTTGCGGTAATCCAAAATCCCACAGCCCCAGTTGACACTGCAAATGCACCACAAAATAATATAACTGTTCCACTCACCCAAGCCCCCACACCTAACACGCAGCCAACCATAGCCATCATTCAAGTGCCCACAGAAACTGAATAAATGCATTGTGCTAGTGAATAATGATTTATACTAACTTCGGACTCTTCACTTATAAAAATAACAGTCCCGCCTTGCAAAGTATCTAGGCTGTAACTTCCCGTGCCAGTTTTAGTGCCATATGTAACAATGATTATTATTTTTTTGTTCTTTTCGCTAATTTTTATAGTCAACCCCTCTTTTTGACCAAGTGTTTTGCTATTCTACCTCAACATCGAAGCAGATTGGCATCGTGTAATCAATTTCTCCCGCAACATTGATTTTTAAACTTTTGTGTGTCTGCGCAAATGACACACTTGCTCCACTTCCAACAACTTTTACATCTTTAATTATGAAACCAAATTCATCTGTATTGCCCGCCCGCATTGTTTTTATGTAATATGATTTGCCTTTTTGCGGATTTAAATTAAAGGCGTAAATATGATTAGTGGCATATGTAAATCTATATTCGTTTTTATTGAACTCAGACTTTTCTTTCA
>JAWXUT010000137.1:0-3473 GCA_044426075.1 Bacillota bacterium | reverse complement strand
CATTTGGCTAGATAAATCTAGCAATAGCACCGATATATTACACTCAGCTGTCCGAAAATGCACTTCGTGCGCTTTCTCCCCGCTTCATATAATATTACTTCAAAAAGCACCCCAAGTTTGGAGTGCTTTTTTGTGTGATATATGGCTTTTAAAAGAACAATCACTAATTATTACTTATAAATACAAATAGAAGCCGTGTAAAAAGCCAGAGATTGCATATATAACAAGCAAACCCACCCACAACCGATACAAATATTACTAGGCGTAAATGAGTATTGGGTGTGGGTGGGTTTGTGAAGTTAGATGTGTGATATATGGCTTTTTACTAGATTTTTAGTACCCAATCGAACTTATCTTCAAGTTTACCATATTGAATTCCGGTAAGTTTGTTGTACAATAGGGTAGAAATTTCGCCCATTTTGCCGTTGTTTAGTATCATATCTTCGCCTTTGTAGCCCATTAGCCCAACGGGAGAGATAACAGCTGCGGTTCCACTACCAAACGCCTCGGTAAGTTTGCCAGATTTATAGGCTTCTGCCAACTCTTCAACGCTGATTCTGCACTCTTCAACTGGAATACCTTCAGATTTTAGCATTGTAATTACGCTATCACGTGTAATTCCTGGCAAAATTGAACCAACTAGTGCTGGTGTTTTTACAACGCCGTCTATTACCATAAACATATTCATTGCGCCAACTTCTTCAATATATTTGCGCTCTGCTGCGTCTAGCCATAGTACTTGCTCATAGCCCTTTTGTTCTGCCATATCTGCGGCTAAAAGGGATGCTGCATAGTTTCCTATACATTTTGCCTCACCTGTGCCACCAATGCTTGCCCTTACAAACTTATCTTCAATAAGTATTTTGGTTGGTGTTAGTCCGTTTGCATAGTAGCTGCCAACTGGGGATAGGATTATGAAAAATTTGTATGAGTGTGATGGGTGTACGCCAAGTGCTGGGTCGGTTCCTACATATGAAGGGCGAATATATAATGATGTGCCTTCTGCTGTTGGAATCCAATCACTCTCTAGTTTAATTAACTCTTTCAAACTCTCAAGTACAAGTTCTTCATCAATCGCTGGCATACATAAACGAGCCGCAGACTTGTTCATTCTCTTAAAGTTAGCGGTTGGGCGGAACATTGTTATTTGTCCTTCTTTGTTTTTGTAAGCTTTTAAACCCTCAAAAATACCTTGACCGTAATGCAAAACTGTTGTGCTTGGGTCAAGATTAAAATCACCATATGGCACGATTTCTGGCTCTTTCCAAGCGCCATTTTCATAATCCATAACCAACATATGGTCGGTGAAGTATTTTCCGAAACCTAATTTGCTAAAATCTGGTTTTGCTTTTTTTGCTGTTGTTAATTTAATTTTCATCGCTATACCCTCTTTATTTTTTGAATTGTATATATTTTTCTTCTATTATAGAAATTCTACTGCTTCCACTCATTAATTCGGTGAAATGCGCAGTGAAATCTGCCAAGTTTGCGGTTGGAATAGCCAGTGTTACCGTTATTCCAGTGTCATATTCTGTGCTAATTAAAGTGTGCTCTGTGCTATAAATATACATTTTTGCTAGCTTATATTCGCTGTATGTTAGCGCTAATGACACAACAACTGCACTCTTTTCTGTAACTATTTGACTAGCCCTTATGGCTTCTGCCGTAGCTTTGCTGTATGCGTTTACCAATCCGCCCGCGCCCAGCTTTATTCCACCAAAATATCTGGTTACAACTGCAGCCACACCATAAAGTTCGTTTTTAACAATGGCGTTGTGTATTGGTGCACCCGCGGTACCCGTTGGTTCGCCGTCATCAGAAAACCTCATTTCGTTACTTGCGGGGATACCCACTATTGCATAACAATTGTGCGTTGCGTCCCTATGCTTCTGCTTTATCTCCGATACAAACGCTTGCCCGTCTTCCAACCCTTTTACGGGGCAAAGATAACAGATAAATTGGCTTTTGCTTATAGTGAACTCATATTGGTACCTACAAGCTATGGTTAAATAGTCTTTCATTTATGCTAGCGTAACTTTAATGTGCGCCTTTTTGCCCTTGTGTATTACAAATCCGTTTGCAATTTCTGCCTCAGTTAAACTGTCATCAAAACTAGCAATTTTGCGCTCATCAACTTTGATTCCGCCGCCAACTATTAGCCTTTTTGCCTCACCTTTACTTGGTGCTAGTTTAAGCGCCACTAGTGCATCCACTATTTTTGTGTTTGACTTATCTATTGTAGCTGTTGGCATACACGCGCCGTCACCAAATGCGCCTTTTGCCTCTTTTTGTGCTTGAATTGCATCTTGTTCGCTATGAACTAGCTTTGTAACTTCATATGCTAACACCTCTTTTGCGGTGTTGATACGCTCGTCTTTAAACTCTGTCAATTTAGCTATCTCTTCTAGTGGCAAGAATGTTAAGAACTTTAAGCACTTTTCTACATCATCGTCACCAACATTGCGGAAATATTGATAGAACTCATATGGAGTTGTCTTGTTGCGATCTAGCCATACTGCGCCCTTTTGAGTTTTGCCCATCTTTTTGCCGTCTGAAGTTGTAAGCAACGCAAATGTCATTGCAAAAGCTGGTTTGCCCTCTTTTCTACGAATAAGGTCTGCGCCCGCTAAAATGTTGCTCCATTGATCATCACCACCACATTGCAACTTGCAACCGTGTTTTTGATACAACACTAAAAAGTCATATGCTTGCATAAGCATATAGTTGAATTCTAAAAAGCTTAATCCCTTTTCCATACGAGACTTGAAGCACTCTGCTGTAAGCATTCTGTTTACAGAGAAATGTGCACCGATATCCCTTATGAACTCCACATAATTTAGCGCCAACAACCAGTCTGCATTGTTTACCATAATAGCGGCATTATCGCCTTCAAAACTGAAGAATTTTGCCATTTGGCTGCGGAAAGCTTCAACGTTGTCGTTAACAGTATTGTTTGTCATAAGCGTTCTCATATCTGTTCTACCAGAAGGGTCACCTACCATACCAGTTCCGCCACCGAGTAGCACAATTGGCTTGTGCCCTGCCCTTTGCATATGCGCCATTGCCATTAATGCTAAAAAATGCCCTACGTGCAAACTATCTGCTGTTGGATCGAATCCAATATAAAATGGCACGCTCTCTTTGCCCAATAATTCATATAAATCTTCCTCAAAAACAACTTGTTTTATAAGCCCTCTAGCCCTTAGGATATCCATAATATTTTCTGACATTGTTCCTCCAAAAGTGTACAATTATGCACCTTTATCTTTTATGATAAAATTATAGCACATTGCGTTAATCTATGCAACACAATGCGCCTTAAATTTGTTGTTTTTATGCATTAAACTTTAAAAAGTCAAATGAAAAAGTAAATTCCACAGTGGACAAAAAAATGGTGTTTACTTTTTCACTAAATTCCAGTAGAATTAAGTTATGCACTGTTTTGGTTAAAAATATTAATTTCGGAGGTATAC
>JAWXUT010000015.1:0-23647 GCA_044426075.1 Bacillota bacterium | reverse complement strand
GCACGGAAACAAGTTTGTATAAAGGTAGTGCTATCTTTTTGGAAGATGTGGTCTTGACGGCTGAATTCAAGGCGATTGATTATGTAATAACAGTAACCGCGTCGGACGGCGTGGAATTCAGTGTGGCTTCAACGGCACAAATTGACGAAAGTGTTGAAATAACATATGATTTAGAAGCGGGCTATACTCTAAAATCGTTATCTGTTAGCGGTGGCGGGCAAGAAATCGATGTAAATGACGGAAGCTTTATAATGCCAGCAAGCGATGTTTCTATTAATATTGAGGCAGATTTATATAAAATTAGTTACAAAATGGAGTATTATTCAAGTGGAAGCACATATGATTTTTACTATGGAGAAGAAATATCGTTAGTATTAAATGTAGATAATATGATATTTTTGGGTTGGTTCTTGGATGCAGATTTTACAGAACCTATGCCACAAACAGCCATTGGAGAAGAGGGTGAAACAATATCCGTTTATCCATATTTTGTTGAACAATATTACACTGTTACTTATGTAATGGCAGATATTTTAATGTATTATGAAGACGCAATAATTACTTATCCTGCAGACGCAATAGCTGAAACAACGGTTGAGTATAGTGATGTGTTTACGGCAGACGCGCCAGAAGAAACATACGAAGGCAACACATTTGTTGGTTGGTATTTAGATGACTTATATGAAACTATTGCAGAAGAAATCACGATATATGAAAATATAACATTGTATGCAAAATATGAGTTGGAAACATACACAATTACCTATTATTATGACGAAGAAAATAGCAGTGTGTACACCGAAGAGGTTGCATATTTAAGTGCACTAACGCCTCCAGAAACAACAGACACTGACTATTATATCTTTGAAGAATGGATTGGCGACACCACTCAACTTGCAACAGCAGATAGCGTATTTTTTGCTTTATATCAGCAATTATATGATAATTATTACTATTGTGGAGATACATTGCTTGGGATTGTAGTTGGCGAATTAAGCGTGGTTCCTGAGGGTGACATTGACGAGTGTGAGTGTGAAGGACAAACGCTAACCGGTTTCAGTTTGGTGTATGTGTCGGGCACAATGGCAGCATATTCCGCCGAACACACCGCAAACACCTATGGGATTTACTACACAAACAGCACTGGCGCAACAATGTCTGGCTCAGTTTTTGCACAATATGAAGATACAGTATATATTTCTTATACCTTAGTAACGGGATACACTTTTTATATGATAACTTCAGATGAAGTTGAGTTGACGCTTGATGATGACGGAATATACTATTATTTTATAATGCCGGCAAGCGATGTGTATATAACGATTGTTACAAATAAAGTAACCACAACCACAACAGTTACTGACACTAGTTCGCTAACCAGCAGCACTATTAGCGGACAATACTCTATAAGAAATAACCTTGAAGAAGAAGAGGTTTATATAGCACTATCTGAGGGTAGCGTAAGCGAAGAACAGTTGGCAACTTTTATTTTATCACTGGGTACAAATACAACTACAGCACTGAGTATTTCACTAGATTTATACGATACAGATTACAATGCAATTGAATTTCCAGATAGCACCAATCTTGGCATTACGGTGCCCATATCAAGCGATTTGGATATCGATTCGTGTACTTTTAGTGTTGTAAAGTTAAATACATTTAGTAATGAAATTTATGAATGTAAGGTGTTTACTATTGATGAACAAAATTATGTTTCGTTTACAGTTTCAGATGGTGGACTATATAGCATATTGTACACAACAGTTGAAGTAGAAGACTTTACTCTTACTAATTTTGATGTGTTGCTATTAACCGTTGGCACGCTTTTGTTTGTTGTTTTGATAGTTGTTGTAGCGCGATTTATCTTTGCTAAAAAAGAGATTAAAAGGTTAAATAAATTACATAAAAATATGTAAATTATAGTTGTTTTTGCAATTAATAGTAACCAATCGAAAAATGATTGGTTTTTGGGGTGCCTTTAATATTGACAAAAAGTAAATTTAGGTATATAATATATTGGTGTATGTGGTTTTTCATACATTTTTACAGATAGAGGAGAACATATGGCGACTAAAGCAACAGACAAAATTAAAAAAAGTGATAGTCAAACAATTACAGTACTTGAGGGATTAGAAGCGGTTCGTGTAAGACCTGGCATGTATATTGGTTCTACTGGCGTTGAGGGAATGCACCATATTTTGTGGGAGATTATTGACAATGCTATTGACGAAGCTGCAAACGGATTTGCCGATACAGTTAAGATAATTATTAACGAGGATAGCTCTGCTACGATTATTGACAATGGTAGGGGAATACCAGTTGAAATCAATCCTAAATTCAAAAAAAGCGGTGTAGAACTTGTATTTACAGTGCTTCACGCGGGCGGTAAATTCAACAATGACAATTATAAATTCAGTGGTGGTTTGCACGGCGTTGGCGCATCAGTTACAAATGCGTTGTCAAAATGGCTTACAGTTGAGGTTCACAAAAACAAACGTTGCTACGTGCAAAAATATGAATCAAAACAAGTTGGCAAAAAGTTTCATTCGGGTATGCCAATTGGTCCACTAGAAGATGTGGGCGCAAGCAAAATTACGGGTACAAAGGTATCATTTTTACCAGATTCTGCAGTTTTTGGCGAGTCTAAATTTGACTATGAGATTATTGTTAAGAAAATACGCGAATTGGCCTTTTTAAATAAAGGTATTCATATTAGTTTTGAAGATAAGCGCGAACTAGACGCAGAAAGTGAAAGGTTTGGCGTGCAAAAGTTCTACTATAAAGAAGGGCTTGCAGACTTTATGTCATTTTTAAATGAAGGTAAATCAATTCTCAACAAAAAAATTATATATATTGAGTCAAAGCAACCAGATTTTGAGGTATATGTTGCAATGCAATACACTTCAAGTTATGGCGAAAACATCTACAGTTATGTAAATAATATACATACCAGAGAGGGTGGCACGCACGAAACTGGATTTAAAGCGGGTATGACGCGCAGCTTGAATGATTACATTAAGCGCAACAATATGGGTAAAAAAGATATCAACTTAACTGGTGACGATTTTAGAGATGGCCTAACGGCAATTGTTTCTGTTAAGATGCAAAATGTTGAGTTTGAAGGTCAGACAAAAACAAAGCTAGGTAATCCCGCAGTAAAAGCACAAGTTGAAAGTGCGGTTAATGAAGGCATTACGGCATTTTTAAACTTCCCTAAAAATAAAGATGTTGGCAAAATGATTTACAAAAAGGCTGCCGATGCAAGCAAGGTTAGGGATGCCGAACGCAAGGCTAAAGATGCCCAAAGGCAGAAAAATGGAATGAGTGGCGACGTTCTTGTTGGCAAGTTTAGTAGTTGTTCGGGCAAGAATCCAGAGCGCAACGAGTTGTTTATTGTTGAGGGTAATTCTGCTGGAGGCACAGCAAAACAAGGTAGAGATAGATCATATCAAGCAATATTGCCACTTAGAGGTAAACCTTTAAATGCGGAGAAAAAAGGCAAAGTACAAGTTGTAGCAAATGAAGAGTGCAAGACAATAATCTACGCACTTGGCACAGATTATGACAAAGATTTTAATATCAAAAACCTTAAATTTGGCAAAGTTATAATCCTCGCCGATGCTGACCAAGACGGTGGGCATATAGCGAGTATTCTATTGACATTTTTCTATAAATATATGCGTGGATTAATTGAAAACGGCAATGTGTATTTAGGTATGCCTCCATTATATAAAATAGAGTACAAAGGCAAGGTGAGTTACGCCTACAATGACCAACAAATGGAAGAAATCACATCTAAATTCAAAGGCAACTATGCATTGCAGAGATACAAAGGTTTGGGTGAGATGAACCCAGAGCAGTTGTGGGATACAACAATGAATCCAGCCACGCGTGCGCTTACAAAGGTAACAATTGACGATGATGTTGAAGCGGGCAAAATGGTTTCTGTATTTATGGGAAATAATGTTGCAGCGCGTAGAGAATATATCTTGCGCAATGCAAAATACAATGATTTGGTAGTGTTAGACGATGCAATTGATGAAGAAGACACAGTTGCTGATGAGGAGAACTAATATGGCAAAGAAGAAAGTTATAGAAGTTGAAAACATAGTTGAAAACATAATTGAGCGTCCAATTGACAAGGTGATGCCCGAAATTATGATGCCATATAGTGAATACATTATTATGGAAAGGGCACTGCCAAGGGTTGAAGACGGATTGAAGCCCGTTCAGCGCAGAATTTTATATAGTATGTTGGAACTTGGTTTGAAACCGGGTGTTGCATACAAGAAATCTGCTAGGGTAGTTGGTGACTGTTTGGGTAAATATCACCCTCACGGCGATACATCGGTTTATGATGCAATGGTACGTATGGCGCAGCCTTTCAACCTAAGAATGCCACTAGTTGACGGACACGGTAACTTTGGTTCAATTGACGGTGACGGAGCCGCTGCAATGCGTTACACTGAAGCTAGAATGGCGCCTCTTGCAATGGAATTATTGAGGGATATAGATAAAGATACCGTATCTTGGCGCAAAAACTTTGATGATAGTTTAGAAGAACCCGAAGTTTTGCCCGGTAGGTTCCCAAACTTGCTAGTTAATGGCGCAATGGGTATAGCAATTGGTCTTGCAACAAACATACCACCGCACAATTTTACAGAGGTTGTAGATGGATGTGTGGCGTACATTGACAACGAAAATATCACAATTGATGAAATGTGCGACATAATTAAGGGGCCCGACTTCCCTACTGGCGGAATATTGTATTGCGAAAACTTTAGAGAAATTTACACTAAAGGCGCGGGAAAAATAGTTGTTCGCTCCAAAATAGACGTTGAAAATACTGACGGTGACAGACAAAACATCGTTGTAACTGAAATTCCTTATAATGTAAATAAAGAAAAATTGTTCAAAAAAGTTTACAAATTGAGGGAAGAGAAAAAAGAGATATTCGGCGGCATAGTAGAAGTTGCGGATGAATCTGACCGTAACGGAATGCGCGTGCTTATCAAGCTAAAAAAAGGCGAATCTGCAGAAAAAATTATAAATAATCTACTTGCTTGCACCGATTTACAAGCAAACTACAATATGAATATGACCGCTGTTGCGGGTGGCAGACCTCAACTTTTGGGCTTAGTTGATATGGTTAGATACTATATTGAGCACCAAAGAGAAGTTGTTTACAATCGCAGTGTGTACAGCATTGGCATTGCTAAAAAACGCGAGCATATAGTAGAGGGCTATTGTATGATTATGCCAGCAATTGACGAAGTTATTGCAATAATCCGCAGTTCTCAAAACAGGGCAGAGTCAAAAGTTAGGTTGATTGAAAGATTCACAATGTCAGAGGTGCAAGCGGACGCAATTCTAGCGCTTCAACTGGGCAATATCAACAAAATGGATGTTCATAAATTTGAAGATGAATTGAAATCGCTTAAAAAAGAAATCAAACACCTACAAAAAATAATCGATTCCGTTAAAGAACAGTTGAATGTTGTGCGTGAAGAGTTGTTGGAAGTGCGCGAAAAATATAAATCAAACCGTATGTCAACTATAGTGGATGAACTTGGCGAAGTCAAGATTAAAGCTATAGATATGGGCAAAAAAGCAAACAAAAAGTGTTATCTTGCAATAGATAGCTGCGGCGCAGTAAAACAATTGAGTTTCAGAAACTATGGTATGGCATCAAAAGACATAATGAGCAGTGGCATTGACGGGTTGACAAAATCAGTAGTTATGTGCGACGGCACGGCAGATGTATTGATATTCGGCAACAAAGGCACTTGTTATAAATTGGATACAAATCTTATCCCAGAAAAGAGGTGGACAGATAAAGCAGTAGAGTTATCAAAGTATTATATTGGTGCTCCAGCGGGCGAAAAAGCTGTTTTTGCAGTAGTTTGTGATAAAGATACGCTAAACGGCGAAATGTATATCTACACCAAAAACGGCAATGTTAAACGCAGTATGGTTGCGTCTCACATAGTAGGCAAGCCATATTATCAAGTTATGAGCTTAAAAGATGATGACGAAGTTATCGGTGGAGATGTTGCAATGGAAGGAAGTACAATTTTATTTGTAAGTACCGACGGACAATGTGTTAACACGATTACAGAAGATTATCCAATACAAGGCAGAATTGCTGGTGGTGTAATTGGTATCAGCTTGAATGACGGAGAAAAGGCAGTTTTCGCCACACAAATGCCACAAATTGATGATGAAACAAACAGTGATATCGTATTAATTACAAATTTAGGTTTAGGCAAAAGAACCGCCGCCGCAGAGTTTGAAGAAATGAAGCGTGCAAGAAAGGGTGTAAGGATAATTGATGTTGCAAGCAACTTCAGCAAAGTTGTATATGCAGAACTTATAACAGACCCAGTTGAAATCGCACTTGTTGATGAAAATGAAGAGTTGCACGTGCTAGAAAGTGATATGATTAGGCGAGAAAATCGCACAACAAAGGGCAAACCAGTAGCAAGAGGAGTTAAGATTAGTAAAATTGTTTCCCATACAGAGCAAAATAGTTGACAATTTTAAAAAAATCTTCATAATAGAGTTATGGCAAAGATTTTAAAAGTAGAAGCATATGGCGTAGCCTATAAAGCGCGCATCAAAAAAGGCGAAGATTTGGTGGCAATCAATGGCAAGCCAATAGTTGATGTGTTGGATTACGTGTATGCCGAAGGGCAAAACAAATGCACCTTGACGATAGCAAACCGCAACGGAGAGTTGAGGGATGTTGTCATAAAGAAAAGCGACGCTTTTGATACCTTAGGGCTTGAGCTTGACGAGAGCATAGAGATAAATGAACCAAGGCGCTGTGCAAACAACTGTAAGTTCTGTTTTGTGGCGCAACTACCTAAAGGGATGCGAAAAAGCTTGTATGTAAAAGATGATGATTATAGATTGTCTTTTACTTGTGGAAGCTATATTACGTGCACCAATCTAAAGCAAGCAGACATTGATAGGATAATAGAATACAAATTATCGCCATTATATATATCTGTTCACGCAACAGATGACGAGGTTAGAACTTATTTGTTAGGCACAAAGAAAGTTGTTGATCAAATGGCTTTATTAAAGAAATTTACAGAAAACGGCATTAAGCTTCACACACAGATAGTTTTGGTTGGTGGTGTAAATGACGGAAAAGTTTTGCGTAAGTCATTAGAAGATGTTATGGCACTTGGTGAAAATGCGCTAACAATGGCGGTTGTTCCAGTAGGACTAACGGGGCACCGAGAGGGATTAACCCCTATAGAACCGCTCACAAAACAACAAGCGCGCGATGCTATTGCTATAGTAGAAGAATATTATAATAAAAGACCATATTTTGCATATTGTTCGGATGAAATGTATCAAATTGCAGATATATCCACTCCAAAAGCGGAGTATTATGGCGAGTTTGAACAGATAGAAAACGGCGTTGGCTTAATAGCAAAGTTTTTAGATGAGGTTGAATATGCGTTGCAAGACGCTCCAACTAAAGTTAAAAAGCGCGTAGCTATTATAACGGGCGTGTCGGGAGAGTCAACAATGCGCAAGGCGACAGAGCTTATACAAGAGAAGTGGCGCAAGGTTAAAGTTGATATTTATGTGATAAAAAACGACTTTTTTGGGCATACTGTAACGGTTTCGGGCTTGGTGACTGCGGGCGACATAATTAAGCAAATGGCAGGGATTAATTTGACGGATATCGATTTAGTTATGATTCCTTCTGTAATGTTGAGGGAGTTTGAAGAAGTATTCTTAGATAATCAGCCATTAAGTGCAGTAGAAAAGGCACTTAATCATAAAATACTAGTAACAGAAGTTGACGGAATGTGTTTTGTTGACACCATAGCATTTGAATAGGTGATGTTATAAAATAAATGAGGCACAATCTGTGCGAGTAAAGGAGATAAAATGGATCGCAATCCAATAGTGGCAATTGTAGGCAGACCTAATGTGGGCAAGTCAACATTTTTTAACAAAATGGCGGGCAGACGCATAAGTATTGTTAACAATATGCCAGGAGTAACAAGAGATAGAATATATGCAGAAACCGAGTGGTGTGGGCATAACTTCACATTAATTGACACGGGTGGAATAGAGCTTAAAAGCGAAGACACAATGTGGAAGCATATCAGAACACAAGTAGAAATTGCAGTTGAAACAGCAGATGTAATTGTATTTTTTGTGGACGGAAAGTATGGATTAATGGGTGATGACTATGATGTAGCGCACTTTTTGCGCAAGTCAAAAAAACCAGTTGTGCTTGCTGTTAACAAGTTAGATAACAGTGATAGTACGGCAATTTACGACTTTTATGAGTTGAATTTAGGCGAACCATTCCCAATTTCAGCAGAGCACAGTTTGGGCTTTGGTGACTTGTTGGATGAAGTTTGCAGTAATTTTGATGATAAAGGCGAATATATTGAAGATAATGATGTTATTAGCATTGCTGTTGTTGGAAAACCAAATGCGGGCAAGAGCTCACTTGTAAATAAGATTTTGGGTTATGATAGAGTAATAGTGAGTGACATTGCGGGTACAACGCGTGACGCAATAGACACCCCATTTTCTGTTGGTGACAGAAAGTATAAGATAATAGACACCGCGGGAATTAGGCGTAAAAGCAAGGTTGATGAAGATGTAGAATATTACAGCGTTATCCGTGCAATTTCCGCCATTAAAAAGGCCGATGTTGTAGTTGTTGTAGTTGATTCAACTATGTCAATTAGTGAACAAGATATCAGAATTTGCGGTATGGCGCACGAAGCGGGCAGACCATCTGTTATATGTATGAACAAATGGGATGCGGTAGAAAAAGATACTTATACAATAAACAACCACATTGCAACACTTAAAGAAGAGCTTAAATTTATGGATTACTTTAAACCAGTATTTATAAGCGCACTAACCGGAAAGAGGTTGCCAAATGTGCTAGAAGCAGTTAATGAAGTATACGCTAACAATTGCAGAAGGGTAACAACGGGTACCCTAAACGATGTAATTGGGGACGCAATCGCAGTAAATGAGCCACCAAACAAATATGGCAAGAAGTTGAAAATTATGTATGCAACAGAACCAAACGCCTGCCCTCCAACATTTTTGTTGTTTGTTAATGATCCAACAATAATGCACTTTTCATATAAGAGATATTTAGAAAATCAGATAAGAAAAGCATTTGATTTTTCAGGTACACCAATAAGAATCGTATTGAGAGCAAATGACGATAAAGGTATAAAAAAATAAATTCCAAATAAGGAGATTAGATATGTTTGACAATTTAACAACTACTGAAAAGAGCGAACTATTAGTCGCAGAGCAAGCAAAGTATGAGTCATACAAAGCTATGAATTTGAGCTTAGATATGTCCAGAGGCAAACCTTGTAGTGAGCAATTGGATATTTCAATGCCATTGCTAGATATTTTGACATCTAAGTCAACAATAAAAGGCGCAATGGATTATCGTAACTATGGTATACTTGACGGAATAAAAGAGCTAAAAGGCATCTTTATGGATCTATTGGATTTAACAGCAGAAGAAATTATTGTTGCGGGCAACAGTAGTTTGAATTTGATGTACGATAGCATCCAAAGATCAATGCAATTTGGCATAATGGGTGGCGAGCCATTCAACAAGCAAGGCAAAATCAAATGGATATGCCCAGTTCCTGGATACGATAGGCATTTTGGTGCAACTGAAGCGTTTGGCATCGAACTTATTTCAATTGCGATGACAGATGAAGGCCCAGATATGGATGCTGTTAGCGAGCTAATTAAAGACCCAAGCGTAAAAGGTATGTGGTGTGTGCCAAAATACAGCAACCCACAAGGCATTACCTATTCAGATGAAACAGTTAAAAAGCTAGCATCAATGAAGCCAGCTGCAAAAGATTTCAGAATTTATTGGGACAACGCATATATGATACATAGCCTAACTGGCAATAAAGATAAGTTGCTTGATATTTTGGCAGAAGCTAAAAAAGCCCACAACGAAGATATTGTATATATGTTTGGTTCAACCTCAAAAGTTACCTTCCCAGGTTCGGGTGTTGCGTTTATTTCTGGCAGCGTAGGCAATATGGCTGACGCAAGAAAGCGTATGTTTGACCAAACAATTGGGCCAGATAAAATCAATCAATATGCGCATTACCTATTCTTCAAAAATGCAGACGGTTTGCAAGCACATATGGATAAACACGAAAAAATCATTGCACCTAAGTTTGCAAAGGTTATTGAAATTCTAACTGCTGAACTAACAGGCATTGCAACTTGGTTCAATCCAAAAGGCGGATACTTTATCAGCTGTGATTTGCCAGAGGGCACCGCACTAGAAACAATTAAAATGGTTAAAGATGCGGGTGTTATATTTACCCCAGCGGGCAGCACATTCCCATATAGCATTGACCCAAAAGACAGCAACGTTAGAATTGCACCAACACTTCCACCAATTGAAGAGTTGGAACTTGCAATGAAAGTTTACTGCTGTGCAGCAAAGATTTGCGCACTTAAAAAATCAATGTAATCAAAACAAAACAAATAAAAAAAGAGTCGAATATGGCTCTTTTTTATTGGAATAAATATTGGTGTATTTAGTAGCTATAGCTACATAAAATAGCGAATAGTATTAAAAAAGGAGGCGTGAGCCTCCTTAAATATTTTGGGGATATTTTAGTACATTTGACCCATACCAGGCATTCCGCCTTCAGCGCCCATTGGAGGGGTTGGCTCTGGGATATCTGCAACTAAAGATTCAGTTGTAAGTAGAGTTGCTGCAACGCTTGCTGCGTTTTGTATAGCACTACGTGTAACCTTAGTTGGATCGATAATGCCTTCTGCAATAACATCACAGTAAGTATCTTTTAGTGCGTTGTAGCCGTAAGTTGAAGATTCACTTTGTTGAATGTTGTTTACAACAACACCGCCGTCAACACCACAGTTTTCTGCGATTTGGCGAAGAGGTGCTTCAAGTGCTTTAAGTACGATTTTTGCACCAGTTGCAATATCGCCAGTTAAGTCAGCAATTGCTTCTTTAACTTTTGCGCTAATGCTGATAAGAGCGATTCCGCCACCAGCAACCATACCTTCTTCAACAGCTGCGCGTGTAGCTGCCAATGCGTCTTCCATACGAAGTTTGATTTCTTTCATTTCAACTTCAGTAGCAGCACCGATATTGATAACAGCAACACCGCCAGCTAGTTTTGCTAGGCGCTCTTGTAGTTTTTCTTTGTCGTAGTCGCTTTGTGAAACTTCCATTGCTTGACGAATGCTTGCGATTCTGCCTTTAATTGCTTCTGGATCGCCCGCACCGCCTACGATAGTTGTGTTTTCTTTATCAACTTTAACCATACGAGCTCTGCCAAGTTGTGCAAGAGTTACATCTTTAAGTTCTAAGCCGATTTCTGATGAAATTACTTGTCCGCCAGTTAAAACAGCTATGTCTTGCAACATTGCTTTTCTTCTGTCGCCAAAACCAGGAGCTTTAATTGCAACGCAGTTCAAAATTCCTTTTAACTTGTTTAATACAAGTGTTGTTAGTGGTTCTGCTTCAACATCTTCTGCTATTATAACTAATTTGTGTCCGCCTTTGTAGATTTGATCAACTATTGGCAAGATATCTTGATTTGTGTTGATTTTTTTATCGGTAATTAGAATATAAGCGTTGTCCATTTCGGCTTCAAGTTTAGCATTAGTTGCCATATAGCTACTCAAATATCCTCTATCAAACTGCATTCCGTCTACAACGTTTAGCTCAGTTGTCATTGATTTGCCTTCATTTACGGTTATAACGCCGTCTTTACCAACTTTTTCCATAGCGTCGGCTATCATTGCGCCAATTCTCTCGTCACCAGCAGATATGCTTGCAACAGATGCTATGCTTTGTTTGTCTGTAACTGGTAGGCTAATTGCCTTTAATTCTTCTGCAACAATAGCTGTTGTATCTAAAATACCACGACGCAATAGCATTGGGTTTGCACCAGCTGCCACATTCTTTAAACCTTCACGAATAATAGCTTGTGCTAGTACTGAAGCGGTTGTTGTGCCGTCACCTGCAACGTCATTTGTCTTAATTGAAACTTGCTTTACAAGTTGAGCACCCATATTTTCAAATGGATCTGGTAGTTCAATCTCTTTTGCAATAGTAACACCGTCATTTGTGATAAGAGGGCTACCGTATTTTTTATCAAGCACTACGTTTCTGCCTTTTGGGCCAAGTGTAAGCTTTACTGTGTTTGCTAGCGCATTTACGCCCGCTTCTAATGCTTTGCGCGCATCTTCACCATATTTAAATTGTTTTGCCATAATCTGCCTCCTAATTATTCTGCTGCAATAGCAAGAATGTCGCTTTGTCTTATAATTACATAGTGTTTGCCGTCAATGTTAAAGTCACTGCCAGAATATTTGCTGTATAGTACCTTATCACCAACAGAAACAACCATTTTAACCTCATTTCCGTCTACAAGACCACCAGGTCCAGCTGCAACTATTATTGCTAGTTGTGACTTTTCTTGTGCTGCAACGGGCAAAAATATTCCGCTAGCAGTTGTCTCTTTGGACTCAAGGTGCTCCACTATTACTCTGTCAAAAAGTGGTTTAAGTTCCATATTATATATACCTCCAATAATTTACTGTCAATCGTTAGCACTCTACACATAAGACTGCTAACATTTGCTATTATAGCACACAGCAAGCCTATAATCAAGTGTTGTAAGAGTTTTTTTTAATAAATTTGAAAATATAATTATCGCCCTTAATATTTTATTTATAATCAATATATAAATTTATATAAAGTGGTTGAATTTGTGTATCAATTATGATAATATATATCTATCATAATTATATGGGGGTTACAAATGAATAAATGGGATAGCCGATTTATGGAAATGGCATATTTAGTAAGCACGTGGAGTTCTTGTTTCAAAGAAAATAGGCAAGTTGGCGCCGTTATTGCACGCGATAAACGCATAATAACCACGGGTTACAACGGTGCGGGAAGCGGGATTTCTAGCTGTAAAGATAGGGGCGTTTGTATCCGTAACGAAAGGGGCATTGCAAGCGGCACTTGTCACGAGATATGTTATGCTGTACACGCAGAGCAAAATGCTATAATTCAAGCGGCAAAATTGGGTATTTCTGTTGAGGGCGCAACACTTTATTGCACGCATCAACCTTGCAGTATCTGCGCAAAAATGATAATAAATAGCGGAATCAAAAAAGTTATATTTAAAGAGGGTTATCCAGACGAGTTCAGTATGGAAATGTTTGATGAAGCGGGGCTTGAGATTGTTAAATTTGAAGACTAATTAGCATATGCTTTCTAATGCTATGAGTTCGGTTGCAATTGCGCATCTTATAGCACCAGATAAATAAGTATAATCACTATCATAAATTATGGCATCTAATCCACCGTAAAGCGGTTGTAGGATGCCATTTATCATAGCAGAAACCTCTGTTGTATAGTTGTTTTCTACAACTTCTGAAATGTATGTTAACAGCGAATTTCTGGTGTCTTGCAAACACATTAACGCTACGCTACTTGTAATGTCACCCGCATCTAACGCAATTGTAATATCAATAAGTTCATATAAAAAAGAGTGCAAACTTGTGTGTAAAATTTCTACATAATCTGCAGTTTCTGCATCTAATATAACACTATTAGGAATATCTATTTCAATTGCCAAAACTTGTGTAGTATCGTTCTTTTGGGATACCGAATAAGCACTATCAGTATCCAAATATGCAGAAATAACAACAACATAATTATCTCCAATGCTGTAAAGATTTCCCGCACCACCCGTTGAAACAATATAGCTAGATTCAGCCATTGCTGTATATTTGCTTTCTGCCTCAAGGGTGGTTACAAGGTAGTATGTATAGCTTGTGTTGTTAAAAATAGACATAGTGCTAATTAGCCCGCCGCCAGATAAAATATCTGCAAGTATAAATGTTGTTGCAAAGCACATAAGGATAATTGTAACAACAATAAGATCACCCCATTTGCTGCGCTTTTTTTGCTTTTTTGGTGCCCTTTGTCTTTTGGATGACGCAATTTTTCTGCCAGTTTTTACTTTTGAGGGGCTACTTAAATTTTTAACACGATATGAACTATAATCCATACATTAATATATTTTGGGTATGGGTAAAATATAACTTATTCTTTGATGTTTTGCGTGTTGCAAATTGGAAGCTTTTTTAAAATTGTCTGTTTTTTGCGAAAATATTCACTCCCTCAAGTAAATGTTTAGTAATATTTTATTTTTATTATTGACTTATATATATAATTAGTATATTATATTTATGTCTTATATTTTAAATGCGTGCGCAAATAGAATATATGAACTTAAATTATGCTAAGTTATACTTCGGAGGTCTTGACCAATGGTAATTTCAAAAAACAAACTGATTAAATTTGTAAGTTTTCTTATTATTTTTGCGATAATATTTGCTTGCTTTTCAGTTGCTGCTACATTCTCTTTTTCATTTGCTTCGGCAGAAGAAACGACTTATGTTGATGTGTCTTCAGAAGGAACAATGTTGTCTTCTGGCGGGGGGTTGCAGTTCGGGGCGAACTCAGTAAGCACAGCTTCGCAAGAGGGTCTCACTATTTCAGGTAGTTCTGCCTATAATTATGGTGAAGATATGTATATTGAAAAGTCTGATTCGTTTATAATGTCAGCCGATACGTTGCAATTTTCAAATGGTACAGTTGCAACAAAGATTTATTTAGATGAGCTTTTAGCAGATGATGAAGAAGATTCGGACAGCAGAACAGATGCTGTAGGTCAAGCAATGCTTGATAGCGATATGAATGTTTCATTCTCGCTAAGTTTTGATGTATATAATTATGGCAGTGAAACTACAACTTTATCTGTTGAAGTTATATGGAGCAATGAGAGTAGCGAAACGGATTCTACTTATAAAAATAATGCAACAGTGGTAAATGAAACAATTAATAAACAAGGCTCAAATAGTTATGTGGGCTTGAGCATTGCAAACATTTCTGCTTACGATGATGGAGATGACGGAGAAAATTATTTTGAAATTCGCATAACATCTACTAATTCTATAGTTCAGGTTTCAAATGTTAGTGTAGATATGTCTGTTGAATTGGTGGGCGTAAATTTAAGTCAAAGCACGGTTTCTTGTACTGTTAGCGGTGATGATCGTGATGAAGATACACTAGATCTTAGCTATACAACACAATATAATGCGCTAATTACATCTTTATATGTAAAGCCAGGTGACACTATTAAAATGTCTGGTTACGCAACATTGGATGCCTTCAGTTATGCATTCCCAGATTATTTTGATGCAGTGTTTAACACAGATTGGATAGGTATTTCTTGGACAAATTACAGTAGTTTGATTAATGGGGCAGACGGTCAAAGCTATTTAACGTGTGTAGAACAAAGTTTGAAAGGCGAGGAGTCAACGGCGTATGTAAAAGATAACGAAGGCAATAATCTTGTATACGTTTATGATGGCGAAGATGGCGCAGCTACAACATATTCTTTTGTAAGTTCAGGCAGTAGCTACACTGATTATTCTGGTAATGAATATGAATATACGGTTGATACTTCTAGTAGCAAAACTGTTATTATTTACACTAGAAAGGGCACATGCGAAAAAACTATTACAACTACAAATGCTGAAACGGAAGTAACAACAACTGAAAAAACAACATATAATTGCACATACACTTATACCAGTGACGGCAATGCCTATGTAACATATATTGATGACGACGGAGAGCAAGTTGAGGAAGATGTTACAAATATATACAGTCAAATCTCTTCAAGTTCAGTTTCAAAATTTTATGTATACGATGAGAATACCGAAACCAGAGCTGAAGATCCAACATATATGATACAAGTAACATCTGGTACATATAAATACTACAAATATGAATATGAAACTATTTCTACAGATGTGTGGGAAGAGCAAGATGATGGTACATTTGAAAAGACAGGAACTACAGAAGAACGTGTATTAGTTGGAACACTATTAGATGAAAAGATTGCGTATGAAGCCGTAACTGAAGTGGATTCAATTACATATGTATACTATGCAACTTTTACTGTACTAAGCACAGCATTTAATGCGACAACTATATATATCACTCCAGAAGTTTACACAGGCTATAGTGCTAGTGGCACAATTTCACAACAAATTAATACTACAATTGCACTTAAAGTTGACTATACAGCAGCAAGCGCCGCTAAATTAGATACAGATAGCGGTTTGGGCGCATATATAGAAGATGGACTATGGTATACCTCAACAAACGATGTATCTCTTTCTGCAGGGGATATAACAAGCATAACAGATTATTCTAATTATAGCTATTCTGCGGTAAATTTATATGCATTTGTTTTGCCAGCGGGTGCAAGTTATGATTACTTTAATACAAAATTAGATGACTACGATTTCTCGACGGATACAACTTTAAAGTATACAGTTTTAGGATCCGATGTTACGGCAGCTATGCAGAGCATAATATCTTGGGACTTTAATTATACTACAAACAAGTGGGTGCGTACAGTAGGCACGTGCTCGTTTTCAGTTGGTGAATCTTCATTGTTATTGGTAGCAGTAGATACAGCGGGTAATGTTTCCACACAATATTTATATAGTAGTGCAGAAAATGACCAAGGTGTTTATGTTGATGCAACTAAGTATTCAGTATCTTTACTTTATTACAATGGTTCCGAAACAGTTTCTGGTACAAATAAAGACTATAAAACATACACTACAAGATTTTATGTTTTTTCTGGCTCAACCTATCACACTTATAACGCAAGTACTGGTACATATGCGTTTAATTTAAGCCCAGCACAAGTTGCTGCCTCATCTGGTTTAACGACCACATATTCAACAGCTAAACGTGGCGAATATGTTACAGTAGCAGTTCTTATGGATGCCACACAAGCCAGTGACTATTATCTTAAAAATTATGTAAATCAAAACGGAAGTGCGGTTACCAGCTGGACAATGTACACAGATGTTGAAGACGGAATTACCCAAGGCTATGTGCTATATGTGTTTACTATGTTTGAAATGGGTAGCAGCTCCGCTTCATCAAGTGATTCTGTTACTGCGGCAACAATAAAATTAAACTTCAGAGAAATTGTTGATATTTCAGTTAACAACCTATCAAGCGTTTACTTTACTGGTACAGAATATGGTTTTTCACTAAGTGATATCAAAACAAAATTTAACGGAACAACAATTTCCGACAACGATTTAACTTCATACAAAATAACCTATTATGAAATTATTGATATTGTAGTAAGCAACAGAACTGATGCCGCAGCCAATGTAACAATTGGCAACACAACCTATTCTACAATTAGCGACGTATTTTATTTGTATAATAACAATTATTATTTAAGTGATAGCTTTGTAATTGGTGACAGCACCTATGTTGTTGCAAGCTATACTACAAATACTGCGGGCGAATACATTATTCAAGCTTATATTTTAGGCGAAAATTACGCTAATAGTGCGGGTACATCGCAAGGATTTACGGCGGCGGGCACGTATATTTATAGAATTGAAATGGCAGAAAACCACTCAGAATACTATGGTGTAACTTCTGGTGTTTTCACAATTCAAACTGCTACGCCAACTATTGTAGGGCTAAGTTCATCTTCAATAGTATATGGCACATCACTTGCAAGCGTAACATTTACTTCAACAGACACAAGCGGAAGTGTAATTACATCATCAATTTCATATGATGACGATCTATATTTCCCTACATATTACGGCGTTTATGGTAAATATGTAATAACTAGTCCAGCAACTAGTGATGCAAACTATACTCTACCTGATGTTAACTCCGCACTTGCAGTTACAGTTACGTTCTATCCAATAGATGTAAGCGCTGCTAGTGTTGATGATATCGCTAACAACTGGTCATTTTTCTCAAACTACTTTGATTATAGTGATGAAGGCGGATACACTTTAAAAGCGAGTGCGCCAGAAGCTAGCAACTACAATTCAGTAAGTTTTGAAACAACTGTTGTAATCACGCATCAAACTATTACAGACGCGACTTTATACGGAAGCACGGATGTAAGCGGATCTGAAACCATTTCGGGCATTGAATATGACGGTAATGAGAAAGGCGTAAGCGTTGTGACTGGTATTGAAGACGCAACATTTATAATTGAGTATAGCTCTGACGGCTCAACTTGGTCAACTTCTGCTCCAACAAACGCGGGTACATATCAAGTTAGATATATTCCAGATGTTGAAAAAGGCAATTATTGCTTCAACAACTCTACAACAGCATATCAATATGCAGTAATGATTATTGATAAACGTGATGTTACAATTGTAACCAACAGTTCAAGCACAACAACAATGGCATCAACATTGTATGACGGTACATATTATACAGAAAAGTATGTGTATGTGTATGGATATATTTATATTCCAAGTTTGACTGCAACATATTTATCTGCAACGGGAGAAACGGAGCAACTTTATCCTACATATGTATATGAGTCACTTATGGTGCTTGACTATGACGGCAATGCAACATCGGATCCCAGCTACTCCGATCAGTTTGGCGAGTCTGAATTGTATGCTCTTAACGCGGGCACATATGTGTTGCAAGTAATAATTGACAATCAAAATAACCAAGGAAGCATTTATGTTGTTGTTGAAGTTAGTAGGGCGAACTCTTCTAGCGGTAGCAATATGGTTGTTATGTATCCAACACTTGATAGCCAATATGCCGTTTACAACTTAGATGGCACTATTGTAGAAACTACAAGTGACTCAACCGTTGGTAACCTTGAGTATGGTCAAACAATAGCAGATATTCAAGACGACATTATGTTAACAACTAACGCTATTGCAACTTACACCGACAAATATGGCATTGCACAACAATTAGATGGTATGTTCTACTTGCAAGATGAAGAATCATATCAAGACGAAAATGGCATAACATTTGACAATCCAAATTATTTTGATGTTAACTACAACGATTATGGCACAGTAATTTATTATACAATTAAAATATATTGGATGACTGGTTCTTATGTAAACGGTGAATTTGTTCAAGATACAAACTTCAACATAGTGTATTCAACAGTATACATTTATGTGGCAAGAGCAACCGCCGACTTCAGCGATTTAGAATTAGAAGAGTTGACTTATGGCGATACAATTGCTGATTTAACAGAAATAGACTTAAAGGGCTTTAGCACAGAAGGTGGCTGGGTAGCAAGTAATGTGGTTTACACCTATGGTACAGATACTGCAATGGATGCACTTTTACTTGGCGCAACCGACTACAACGGAAAAAGCCTTAATTTTACAGCATCAATGTTTACTGGTAAAACTGTTATCCTCGGGTTAGATAGTAGTGGTGCAATTATGTATGTACTATATTATCAAGGCGACGCATCTGATGTATATAATGTTGGCGATAACAACAGTTTAAAATATAAATTTGTGACAGCTGGTGACTTCTCGTATTATTATAGGGATATATCAACAGTATCACTTAACTTAGTTGTCAACAAGAAAACTGTTGAAGTTGTGTTTAATACTGATGACGATAAAGATTATATTGAATATGCATATGGTTCAATCTATGCAAATGAAACACCAACAGTAACAATCATAAATGACGGTGTTACTATAATTCTAGATGTTATATTAACATATTATTCTGGTCAAAATGAGATTACAATTAATTCATCAACACCAGTAGGCACTTATACGGTTAAGGCTGAAATAAATGCCGGCAATTATGAAGGCAGTGCAACAATTACATTTGAAGTTGTAAAGGGTACGGTAGCTGTTTCGGGCAACATCAATACAAGCACCATTATTTATTATGGTACATATGTTAACGATATTGTGTTGGTAAACAATGGTTCATTGTGGGTTAAAAATACCGAAAACGAGAGCCTTACCTTTGCGGGTACATATGCTTTTGTTATATGGGATGAAGACTCAAAATCATATATTGAAGATACAACAAAAATAAATGCAGTTGGAAATATAACCTTTACATTGATGTTTACATCACTTCTAGCGTCACCAGACTCATCTGTTGTATATGAAGATTGCTATGAAACATTCTATTATGAATATACAATTTCTGTTCAACAAGCAATAGTTGCAATAGAAGTGGATGAGGATACCTTAACCCAAACATACAACGGCAATGCAACATCAATTAGTGCAACTGGTTATATGCTAGACGGAGAAACGCTTGTAAACTTTATAATCATTTACACCGATAGCAATGACGTTGAATCAAGTGCTGCTACAGACGCTGGAAGATATTCTGTTGAAATTGTTGTAAGTGAAGATTATTATCAAGGTTCACTTTATACAACACTAATCATAAACAAGGCAGAAGCAACTATTTCCGACATCGAACAAGTTTATACATATGACGGACTAATTAAAGTATTTGATCCAGAAATAACTATTTCTATTGAAAAAGATAAAAACCTTGTGTTAAGCTACACTGTAACCTATTTAGATTATTTGGGCAATACAGTAACAGACCCAACAGAGGTAGGCAAATACACAGCAATTATAGCCGCTGAAGGTGATAATTACTATGCAAGCAAAATAGCAAATCTTTACATTGTGCCAGAAGCACCAAGTATTACGGCGTTATCTGGACTAACACAAACATATAGCGCTATAGGCAACGCGGGCGCAACTGCAACATTTGAAGTTGACGGTGTTGTTTATACAATGTATTATAGTATAGACGGCGCAAGTGATGAGTTGGTTGCTTTATATGATGATAGTGTAGTAGGCACAAACTGGACGGGTGTTACAGCTTATCCACAACTTGATTCTGCAGAACTATCAGCAATTATTCCAGCAAACGCGGGTGTATATGCAGTTGTAATTAGGGTATCATATAATGGTATTACTGCAGACTATGTTATGGATGCAGAGGGCAATAACTATACAATGTATATAAACAAAGCGGTTACTACAATTGTTATTGACGAAAATACAATTGACGGTTATATTCAAGAGGTTTACACCGGATATGGGTTATCTAACATAAGTTACTCTTCCTCACTTGCAGTAGATATAACAATTTACAGCAGATTAGAGGGCGAAACAGAATATTCAGTTGGCGCGCCTATAAACGCGGGATATTATGAAATTAAGTTAGAAGTTAGCAATAGTAACTATATAGGATATGTAGAAGGTAAGATGTTTGTAGATAAAGCAACCCCAACTATTCTAATGACACCAGCAATCAAAAGTACAATTTCATATGGTACAATCAATTTGACAGAAGTAGAGTTCTATGACGGTGGTCAAGTTGTATTTGACGGAAAAGAGCTGGATGGCACTTGGTATATTAACGAAACAAGTGAGTATTTAGCAACACTGTTGGTTGGCACACACATTGTAAATGTAGCATATCTACCAGCAGATACAGATAACTTCAATGTTGCAACAATACTTTCAGCAGACGGAGTCACTGAAGCATATGCAACACTAAAAATAGATAAAAATGATATTTCAGAATATATTACAATTGACGAGTCACAGCTAAGCCGTACTTACACTGGATATCAAATAGTTGTAACTGGCTACATTGCAGATAACGATGTTGTGGCGGCGGGTTATGGCACAATTAGTGTAATTGTGTATTATAACGGTACAACTTCTGCAGTTACAAATGCGGGTACATATACAATTTCTGCAACTGTAAATGACAGCAACTATACGGGTACAATTGATGACATAGAGCTAGTTATCGGCAAAGCAAACTTAACTATTGTTGCACCAACCCTAAGTAGCATCGGAATTGGCGACTCATTGTCAAGTGATGACATTGGCTCCGACGGATATGCATATATCGCACTTACTACTGGTCAAACAGAAACAACTGTAAGCGGAACATTTAGTCTTGTTTATCCAAGTACAATATATACTAGTGCAAACTATCAAACTGTACTTATGAGATTTACACCAAATGACACATCAAACCACAACATAGCTTTGTTTGAAACAACAGTATTTGTAGAAGGCACACCATCAACTGTAACAAATATTCAAACTACTAGCGCAGAAACGGTTTATTATGGTCAACCATTAAGCACATTTACAATTACTTGTGATGAATCAATTAGCGGCGTAGGTACAATTGAGTGGGTAACACCAGACGCAGTACTTACAGCTGGTTCACACTATGTTTCATATATCTTTACACCAGAAAATAGCGATGAATATAACATTGCAACTGGCACAGTTGTTGTTTATATTGAGAAGGCAACATTATCATATGATATTAATTCTGTTGTAGCAACTGCATATTCTGGTGGTAGCATATATGACGCAACAATAGCCATTGATTTCTGGCACATTGTTTTAACAGATGCTAGCATTACTTGGTTGGTTTCTGGCTTAACTTGCACAATTTCAACAACAACAACAGGTGTATTGGCAGCGGGCGATTCAGTTTATGTAACAGCTACATACACAAGTATGTATTATGAAACAGTTGAAATTGGAATTTATGTAAAGGTGCTAGATGAAGTTGACAGCAGTTCATTTGCAATTGGCAAAACAAGCAAAGAATATGACGGAGAAGATATTAAAGCAGAAGACTTTAGCATAACCGTTTCGGGCACAGACTATACAATAGATAATGACGATTTAATCTTTACAATATATCAAAACGGCGTAGAGGTAGATTCAATGATTGAATGTGGCACATACACCGTTGTTGTTAGCATCAAAAACTATGAGGTTGTAGACGGAAAGGTTACATACATTGACAGTATGTTATATGGCGGAAGCGCGGAGTTTACTTATACAATTGAAAAATTAGATATAAGCGACGCAATCTCAGTTGTAAACAATGTAAAAGACTATGGCGATTATTCAACAACTATTACAGCAAGCACCGGTTACGATGTAGCTATAAATGAATTTATATTTACCTATTATAGTTATGATAAGTCAGTTAGCTATGGCACAACACAACCTCAAAATGCGGGTGAATATAAAGTTGTAGTTTCAATTGACCAAAGCAATAATTATTACAGTTCAAGTTATACATGCGATTTTATAATTTTGCAATCTGAATTAGAAATTGTAATATCAGCTTCATACAACTATACTTATGGTTCTACTATTGAGATAATCCCACAAGTATCAAGTAATATTTCAACCAGCAACTATATTATCACATATACAAATACTGAAACAAACAACACTACAACTACGGTTCCACAAAATGCGGGTGTATATACAGTAAAAGTTACAATTATACACAGCGATTACTATGGTAGTGCGCAAAGTACATTGACAATATCACAAACAACCGTAACACTACAAAGTGCACCAACGATTTCAGCTATCACTTATGGCCAAACATTAAGTGACAGCACAATTACTGACGGATTAGTGGTTTATGGCACTAGTGCAGAGGAAGTTAAAGGTACATTCTCATTTGTTGATACCACCACAAAGTACAATGCGGGTACCCAAACAGTTGAATTGCAATTTATTCCAACCAACTCTACAAACTTTGCAACACTAACCGGAATATATGTTTCTATTACAATAAATAAAGCAATTGCAAGCATTACAATGGTTGAATCAACAAGCACGCTTGTATACACTGGTTCCGCAC
>JAWXUT010000014.1:0-24098 GCA_044426075.1 Bacillota bacterium | reverse complement strand
TAGTGGGAGTTCTTGCAGATGAAGGCAATGTGTCACACATAGCATATGGTGTAAAAGGGGTAGCCGACGTGCTTCCACCCCCAGAGGCGCGCGAGTTGTGCGACTTTATGCCAACGGATAAAGAGGGTAATGGATATTGGTTGATGTTCCAACGTTCAGATTCGGGTGCGGTGATAAAAAACGCCGATTTATAATGAGAGAGTTGCGGGTGCGTGTGAGCGTGCTCGTTTCCATTGAAAATTTTTTTGAAAGTTTTGTATAATTCACAAAATGCTGACCATAATACGAATATTGAAAATTCAGGAGGCATTTATGGAAAAGAAATATGCAAAGAACAACAAGTTTACGGCGTTTATGAAGAGGAACATGTATTACATCATAATGGGTGTATGTGTCACAGCAATAGGCGCTATGATAACAGTGGCAATAGTCGCATCGAACACTTCGGGTGATGTTTTGCAATATGAAATTGAAAATCCAGATGTTGCAGATGACAGCACGCTTGACACAGATTTAGGCGACAGCACTGTAACGGATACAGAGGTTGATACAGAAACCGACGTTGATGTTGAGGCAGAAACCGAAGTTATGGTGTTTATAACTCCAGTGGAAGACGGTGCTATTTCTGTGGATTACTCCTCAGACACATTGGTGTATTGTTCAACTTTGAACCAATATTCGGTGCATTTAGCTATTGATTATGTTGCTGCAGAAGGCGCAATGGCGCGTGCAGTATATGACGGCACTGTAACATCTGTAACTTATGACGCATTAAACGGCAATTCTGTTACAATTGACCACGGCAATGGGGTAGAGACAATCTATCAATCTCTAGGTGACCCACTAGTTGAAGAGGGACAAGTTGTAACACAAGGTACATTGCTAGGTGAACTATCAACATCTGCAACTAAAGAGATGAATGATGGTGCACACTTACACTTTATTGTTAAAAAAGATGGAGAAATTGTTAATCCGCATGATTATTTGCCTTCTGGCGACAAATAGATAAAAAGGGGCTATAAAGATTCATTTTCTTTATAGCCCCTTTTTTTAAATTAATAATTAATAGTCAATAATTGTGGATTAGTATTATTATAATATAAATCCGTAGAATAAAATTCCGATGCCCGCAGATGCAATTATTATCAATATTGGGTGAATTTTTTTGCAGAACTTTAGCGTTGCAAATGAAGCGGCAAATATTATCACGCCAAACCAGTTGAAACTTTCTGCCCCAGTAACTGTATCAGTAAGTGTGAAAGCGGTTATCGCAACAGATACAAAAGCTGAAAGGATAAGCGCAATTACTGTTGGTTGTATGCCAGTCATAACGTCTTGCACCACGGGTTTATCAATTATGTTTTTGGATAATTTAAAAATTGCAAATATAATTATAAAGCTTGGCACAAAGAGTCCAGCAACAGCTGCAAGTACGCCGGGGATAAATGCAAGTTCATAACCAATAAAAGTGGCAATGTTTATTGCAAGAGGCCCTGGTGTTGACTCTGCTATTGCAATAAAGTCAACAAATAATTCTTCCGATATCCAACCCATATCCGTAACTACTGATGAGGATATTACTGGAATCATAGCATATCCGCCACCTATTGTAAACAGCCCGATTTTGAAGAAAACATAGAATAATTGCAAATAAATCATACGTTATCCTCCTTATCTTCTGCAATATGATCGTAGGGAAGTGCGTCACTAAAAGGTGTGATATCTTCTTTAGTAAAGCGATAGGGCTCTAGTTTTTTTCGCATATAATAGCCATACAATCCGCCAATAACACCCGATGCAATTAAGATATATATTACATCTAAATCGATAACGGCGAGTGTTGATAGAACGGCTAAAGTGAAGCTAAATGTCATTAAAATAGCACTGAAAAGTGTGCGTTTTACATTTTTCCCTAACTTAAAAACGGCAGACAATATGAGGGCTGTAACGCTTGCGCGAATACCTAAAAACGCCCATTGTACATATTGGTTGTCGCCAAATTGTTGGATAACGTTGCTTATGCAAGAAATTATTATAACTGCGGGGGTCAATACGCTGATTGATGCAATAAGTGCGCCCCAAAAACCCGCAACTTTTGCGCCAACATAAGTTGCTGAATTAAGTGCAATAACACCAGGTGTGGCTTCTGCTATTGCAACTACATCTAGCATCTCTTTTGAAGTCAGCCATTTGTACTTTTCAACCACATCTTTTTCTATAAGCGAAATCATAGCATATCCACCCCCAAAAGTGAATGCGCCTATTCGCAAAAACGTCAACATCAATAACCACAACCGTTTAAAGTAGTCGTTTTTTGACGATTTAGTATCACTATTCTTCACTAGCATTGTCCTCCACAGCATCGCTATTTTTAAATTTATTCTTTAATGGAAACAGATTATATCGCTCCGCACTTGTAATTGCACTCGCCATTCTGTCTTTTGCAAAAGGTATATCTTTGCAAATATCTTTAACCAAATTTTTCATATATTCTCTTTGACTAACGTGGTTCATTGGGCAAGGATTATTTACAATTGGCATATTAAGCCTTTCTACCGCTCCGCGGATATCGCCTTCTTCAACATATATAAAGGGGCGAATCATTGTTATATCTGTCCTACTCATATATGAAACTGGTTGGAATGTGCTTAACCTTCCTTCATATATTAGTGACAATAAAAACGTCTCAACCATATCCTCACTGTGATGGCCTAGCGCTAGCTTGTTTGCACCTAGTTCAATGAGCTTTGTGTTTAACGCACCACGCCTCATTTTTGCACATAATGAACAAGGATTGCTCTCTTTGCGGATATCAAATACAACTTCTTGAATGTTGGTTTTAACAATGTGTAGTTCAACTTCTTTTTCTGCACAATATGCAATTAAGGCATCCACTTCTTCTTGTTTGGTACCCTTAACGCCTAAATCTATCATAACGCCGATTAATTCAAACTGTTGTGGGCTAAAGCGTTGATATAGCTTTAATGCGGTTAATAGCGCCATACTATCTTTGCCACCACTAACTCCAACTACAACTTTGTCGCCGTCTTGTATCATACTGTAATCATCTACAGCGCGCCTTAAACTTCCAAGAATTTTTCTCATTTTACCTCAATTAATTTTGTACAAAAAAGGGCTGTATTCAGCCCTTAATTTTTGTTGGCAGGAGCAGTAAGAATCGAACTTACGTCAAAGGAGTCAGAGACCTTTGTGCTACCATTGCACTATGCTCCATTGTGTATTACTTTGCTGCTGCCTCGTTTAGAGCTTTTAGCATCTCATCTAGAGAAACTCCGTGAACCTCAGCTGCTTGAGCAATTGTTTCGCCTCTTGATAAAGCACAACCTAAGCAGTGCATACCAAAACTATATAGAACTTCTGCCATAGCATCTGTGTTGCCAGCTTGAAGTGCTTCTGCAATTAGCATATCTTTTGTAATAACCATAGTTAATTACCTCCATTATTTATGTGTTTAGTATACAACAAAGCTTTATAAATATCAACCATTTTTTAACAATTTATAGAAATAAAGTGAGCGCAATCGGTATAGTTATAGCTGAAAGCACTGCAGACATAAACGAAATTTTCCCTGCCGTATGTGTATCTTTATTATACATTGTGGTAAACATCATCATATTTGTTGCAGTAGGCATTGTGCTCATAACTATAAGATTCAATTTAATATCCGATACATCATAAAATGTTGCTAGTATTGCCACTAGTCCAAAGGCAACGCAAGGTGAAATTAGCAGTTTGATTCCCGCAGAAACATAGAGTTTCCAATCGCCAAAAAGCTCCTTAAATGTGAAGCCCGCAAGTCGTATCCCTAGCATTGTCATGGCAAGTGGGCCAACGATACCCGCAAAAGTGTCGCACATTGTTTGCACAGCGGATAACTCGGGGAACTTTATGAAGTTTATGTTGAATATGAATAATGGTAATATCAATAAAAATGATAGCATTGGTGGATTGAGCACTGCTTTTTTGAACTTTACATATTTAACATCGCCCGTTATTATGTAATTGCCAACCGTCCACGCAACTAGGTTAAACGCAACAACAGATGTGCTTGCATATAAGATAACAAGGGTGTCATCTGGCATAAGTATTTGTAAAAAGGGGATACACATAAATCCCAAGTTGCTCATCGCGCTGCCGTAAACTGCAAGAGCTTTTCTGTCCCTATCCTTTTCCCAAAAGTGAAGAAGGCGGGCGATTGTAAGCATAACTAGCGTGAACACAATTGTAAATCCAGCAACTGCCAAAATATTTGTAAGGATATTTATATCAAAATCGTTGTTTAAAAAACTGTTGAACGCAATAAAAGGGTGGCAAACATACAATAACATTATTGATATGAATTTGCAAACCTTGGCCGTGTCAATCAGCTTTAGCTTTGTAATTATAAAACCAGGTATTGCCATTGCAAGCAAAACTAGTATATTTACCAAACTTGTGATATACATTTTCAACTCCCTAAACTAACTATGGTTAAATTATAACACAAATTTCAAATAAAGTCTTGCAATTGATATGGGGTTATAGTATAATAAAAGTGATTTGTAGCTATAGCAACATTCAACAAAAGGAGAAACAAAATGAACGTATTTCGTTTGTTAAAGAAGAACAAATTTTTCTATAATTTTGATGACAAAGATATCAATGCGATATTTGACACAATAAGTGCGCGAATAGTTAAACAGCCAATGGGCAAAATGGTTGCCAAGGTTGGTGACAGTGCAACAGAAATCTGTATCGTACTAAAAGGCACGTTACTAAAGTTTGTAACCAAGCCAAACGGCAAGCGTGAAGCGTTGGGTGCAATTGGTGCGGGTGATATGTTTGGTTACGTAGATAGCTTGCTTCCTGCAAAAGAGCTTAGGGCAAATTATTGCACGGCAGAAGATTCTGATCTACTTTTTATTACTATAGATTCAATTATAGGGGAGGCTTGTATCGGAAGCCCACACCACGCAAAGCTAATTGCAAATATTATGTCAGCTATGGCAGAATCAATTGCTAGTAAAGAAAAAGATACCGAGTATCTTGTTATCAAAAGTATGCGCATGAAGATTGCAAAACTTATATACGAAGCATATCTTAAGCAACAATCCTTGGTTGTGTACTTGGGTATCAACAGAAATGAGATGGCTGAATATTTAAATGTATCCCGCCCATCAATGTCGCGTGAGATGATCCATATGGCTAGCGATGGCATATTTACCTACAGAAAGGATAAAATTGAAATCCTTGATTTAGATAAGTTGAAGGCAATAGTAGAAAGCAAATAAATTATTTACATTAAAAAAGGACTGCGAATTGGCAGTCCTTATTTTTTACTAATAGATGTTTTCGTGTTCGATTTTTTCTGGTGCCTCAACAAGAGGGGGTGAGCTTGGTGCGGGTTGCACACCGTGGCTTATTATAAACGTTTCAATAGCATTACGATATTGTTGCTCGTTGTACATATATGAACGGGCGTGTGGTGCATCATCAAATAATATCATCTCAGCTTTTGGGTTTGCCTTTTGCAATGTGTATGCGCTGCAAACGGGAACCAATTTATCCGCCTTGCTATGCATAATAAGAGCTGGCACTTTAACTTTTTGCATTGCTTTTCTTGCATCAGTTTGTCCAATTTTAAATCCGCCTATAATGCGTGCCATAATTTTCATCGATGGCTTTACAAGATAGTATACGAACAAACTTTTAACGCGTGGCATTATTAGATTTTTGAAATTTGCATATCCGCAATATTCAATCAAAAACCTTATGCGCCTATCCATAGATGTTATCATTGTAGCGGTAGCCGCTCCCATTGATTCGCCAAAAATTCCAAATGTTGCGCGTGGGTTACGCTGTTGCAATTCATCCATCCATTTTATGGTGTCGTGCTTTTCGTAACAGCCAAATGTAATGGTGTCACCTTCACTTATGCCGCTGCGCCTGTGGTCTGGGATAAATACGTTAAATCCCATATCCTTAAATATAGATAAATATTTAAGTTGGCTTAGGCTAGAAGAGTTGTGCCCGTGCAACGCTATTATATAGTTGTTGGTTGGAATCTTTGCCATATACAGCCTTGCATACAGCTTGTAGTTGTAATCAGATTGCAATTCTAATTTTTCAAATGGAATCTTTAACCACTCGTCATTAAACTTTTTTTCTGCAAGTTCATATTCATGTAACTCGTTGTTGTCGCGCTTGTGTGGCTTTGATAATTTTGTCATTACAATTGCGCCGGCAATTAAATCAACAACAACAATTACGCCAAACAGAGATAGCACGCCTATTATTAAATACTGCCACCACATTATTTACTTTACCTCCGAAGTGTAGTTGCAAAATACCGTATTATTTGTAGCTACAGATACAGAATATCGGTATAATTTCAACCATATATATTTTTGTATCATTGCCACAAATCATAAAATTTTGTACAAATATATTATACTCCTTTTGTAGCATTTTGTAAAGAGTTAAATTAAAAATTATTCCCTTTAGAATCATATTTATATATATAGGGGGTGTAAAATGCTTGCAACAAAATTCAATTTGTGGTATAATGGTAGGGTAGACAAGAGATAGGCGTAAAGTTCTTGGTTGATGTCGGCAAGATACAAATGTTAAAAAAGATAAAAATATTTAAAAAAGTTTGTAAAATTCGCTTGACTGCCACATATCTTCTGTTATATAATAATATGGCTGTCGCAAATGGAGCATCTATGTGTCCATCAAGCCAGCCCGTGACGGAATATTGCAATCAAGTGGTTGTCAATTCTCGAGGTGGAAGAAGCAGCAATCGTTGCCCAAATCAACTTATTATTGGCACCCGTGCCATTTTATTTGAGCCAGGTAATGAAACACACGGAAGGGTGTCCCGCAAATACACTCAAATGAATTAGATAATAACTAGGAGGACTTATATAATGGCAGGTCAAAAGATCAGAATCAATTTAAAAGCCTATGACCACAGCTTGATCGATGCCTCATGTGCAAAAATCGTTGATGCAGCAAAAAGCACCGGCGCAAGCATATCAGGACCGATTCCGCTACCTACGGAAAAAGAAATAGTAACAATTTTGCGTTCCCCACACAAGTACAAGGATAGCAGAGAGCAATTTGAGTCACGTACTCACAAACGTTTGATAGATATTTACAATTGTTCAGGACGTACAATCGACAGCTTGATGAAGTTAGATTTACCAGCTGGTGTTGATATCCGTATCAAATTGTAATTAGGAGGGTTTAATAAGATGAAAAAAGCAATATTAGGCAAAAAGATCGGTATGACCCAAATGTTTACTGAGAACGGAAACGTAATACCTGTAACAGTAGTTGTTGCTGGACCATGTCCAGTTATGCAAGTAAAAACACTTGCTAAAGACGGTTACGAAGCAGTTAAAGTTGGTTTCGACGCAATTAGAGAAAATAGCGTTAACAAACCAATGGCTGGTCAATTTAAGGCTAGCAAAACACCTGCAACAAGATACCAAAGAGAATTCCGCTTTGAAAACTGCGCAGATTACACAGTTGGCGAAAGCGTTATTACAGCTGATATCTTTACAGTTGGTGACCACGTTGATGTAGTTGGTACTACAAAAGGTCGTGGATTTACTGGAACAATCCAAAGATGGAATACCCACTGTGGTCCTATGGCTCACGGTTCAGGTTACCACAGAGGTGTTGGTTCATTGGGCGCTAACAGCACACCAAGCAGAGTTTTCAAAAACAAGAAAATGCCTGGTCACTACGGTTCAGAGCGTGTAACAATCCAAAACCTAGAGATAGTTAAGGTTGATGCAGAGCGCAATGTTATATTGATCGCTGGCGGAATACCTGGAGCAAAAAATAGCCTTGTAACAGTTACAGAAACACTTAAGAAGGCAACCAACAAGAGTTGGTTAAAGACAGCAACAAAGGCACCTGCCAAAAAGGGTTAATAAGGAGATAGAAAATGATAAATGTAAAAGTTATTAACACTGCAGCTAAAGAAGTTGGCGAAATGGCACTTGCAGAAGGAGTTTTCGGCGTAGAATACAATGAAGCTCTTGTACACCAAGTTGTTGTAGCTCAACTAGCTAACAAAAGACAAGGTACAAAAAGCACCCTAACCCGTACAGAAGTACGTGGTGGTGGTATCAAACCTTGGAGACAAAAAGGCACTGGTCGTGCTCGTCAAGGCAGCATCCGCGCTCCACAATGGATTAAGGGTGGCGTTGTATTCGCACCAAAGCCAAGAGATTTTAGCAAGAAAATCAATAAGAAAATGAAAGCAGCAGCTATGCGTTCAGTATTAAGCCAAAAGCTAGCTGATGGCGATATGATTATTGTTGACAAATTTGAAATTGCAGAACCAAAAACAAAATTGGTTGTTGGAATTATGAACACATTGTCAGCTGGCAAAAAGCCATTAGTTGTTTTGAGATCTGATGATGCAAGCGTACTAAGAGCAGCACGTAACATCGAAGACTTAGTAATGTCAAACGCAAGCCTACTTAATGTTTATGAGTTGCTTCGTGCAAGCAAGTGCATAATCACTAAAGATGCTGTAGAATCCCTAATGGAGGTATATGCAGAATGAGTCATTATGATATAATTGTTAAACCTATTTTGTCAGAGAAAAGTTATGCTGGCATAGCAGATAAAGTTTACACATTCAGAGTACTAAAAACAGCTAACAAAACACAAATTAAGGCAGCTGTAGAAAGTATCTTTGGCGTAACAGTAGCTAAGGTAAATACACTAAGAGTAACAGGTAAGATCAAAAGAATGGGTCGTACAGAAGGCAGAACAGTATCATACAAAAAAGCCATCGTAACCTTGACTGCTGATAGCAAATCAATCGAGTTCTTCGAGAGCTTGTCATAGTAGGAGGGATAAAAATGGCTACAATTAAATATAAACCAACTTCTCCCGCTCGTCGTAATATGTCAGTATCTGATTTTGCTGAGATTACAAGCACAAAACCAGAGAGAAGTTTATTAGCTCCAGTTGCACGCACAGGTGGTCGCAACAATACAGGTAGAATTACTGTAAGACACATCGGCGGTGGTAACAGAATTAAATATCGTGTAATCGATTTTAAACGTAATAAAGATGGCATACCTGCAAAGGTAGCAAGCATCCAATACGATCCAAACCGTACAGCTAACATCGCACTACTTAACTATGCTGATGGCGAAAAGAAATATATCTTGGCACCAGTTGGTTTAAGTGTAGGTGATACTGTAATGAGTGGATCTGATGCAGACATCAAAGTAGGCAACGCAATGTTCTTAAAAGATATCCCAGTTGGTACAATGGTTCACAATATTGAACTTCAACCAAAAAAAGGCGGACAACTTGCAAGAGCAGCAGGCGGAGCAGCACAATTAATGGCAAAAGAGGGTAGCAAAGCAACACTAAGATTACCTTCAGGCGAAATGAGATATGTATTATTGCTATGTAGGGCAACAATTGGACAAGTTGGTAACCTTGAGCAAAGTAATATCAAAATCGGTAAAGCAGGTCGTAAACGCCATATGGGCATCAAACCAACCGTTCGCGGTGTAGTTATGAACCCATGTGATCACCCACACGGTGGTGGCGAGGGCAAATCACCAATCGGTATGCCTTCACCAGTAACACCTTGGGGTAAACCAGCTCTAGGTTACAAAACACGTAACAAGAAGAGCACGACCAGCAAGAACATCATCAAGCGTATTAACTAGGAGGTAATCGATGAGTAGATCCGTTAAAAAAGGCCCCTACGTAGCAGAGAGCCTAATGAAAAAAATCGTTGCAATGAACGAGTCAGGCACAAAAGCCCCAGTTAAGACTTGGTCAAGAGCATCAACAATCTTCCCTGATTTTGTTGGACACACAATTGCTGTTCACGATGGAAGAAAGCATGTACCAGTATATGTTACTGAAGATATGGTTGGATTAAAACTAGGTGAGTTTGCTCCAACTAGAACTTTTAAAGGTCATGCTGGCTCCAAGACAACAGGCAAAAGGTAGGAGGATAGATAAATGGCAACAAGAGTTAGAGAAAAGTCTAAATTAAGACAAGAAAATAAGGATACACGTCCACACGCAATTGCTAAAAACATAAGGATTTCTCCTTTTAAAGTAAGAGCAGTATTGGATATTATCCGTGGAAAAGGTTATGTTGAAGCATGTGCAATCTTGCGTTCAATGAACAAGTCATCTTGTGAACCAATCCTAAAAGTGGTAAATTCCGCAGCAGCTAACGCAGAAAACAATTTGGGTATGAACAAAGCTGACCTATACGTAGCAGAGTGCTTCGCAGGTCAAGGTACAACCTTAAAGCGTATGATGCCAAGAGCTAAAGGCCGTGGAACACGTTTATTGAAACGTACTAGCCACATAACCGTCATACTTGACGCACACATGGAATAGGAGGATTTTGCAGAATGGGACAAAAAGTTAATCCACACGGTCTTAGAGTTGGTGTTATAGCAGATTGGAATGCAAAATGGTATGCAAACAAAAAAGATTTTGCAACATACATCAAAGAAGATCATGATATTAGAGTATACTTAAAGAAAAGTTACTACGATGCAGGAATCAGCAAGATTACAATCGATAGAGCAGCAGACAACGTAAAAATCGATGTTTACTGTGGACGCCCAGGCGTTGCAATCGGTAAGATCAACAAAGCTGAAAAGAAAGCAGAAGATGGAGCACCAGCTTCAACTGAGCCAAAGAGAGGCATCGAAGTTATCAATAAGCAAATCGCTAAGATAGTAGGCGCAAACCGCAAGTTCAATGTTAATATCCACGAGGTTAAAAACATCGATCTAGACAGCCAATTGGTTGCTGAGCAAATTGCTGCTTCACTAGAAAAGAGAACTGCTTTCCGTAGAGCAATGAGATTCTCAATGGGTCGCACCATGAGAGCTGGCGCTAAAGGAATCAAAACAATGGTAAGTGGCCGACTAGACGGTGCAGAAATTGCACGTAGCGAAAGTTACCACGAGGGTTCAATCCCACTTCAAACTTTGAGAGCAGATATCGACTATGGTTTTGCAGAAGCACACACCACATACGGTATCATCGGCGTTAAAGTTTGGATCTACAAAGGTGAGGTTTTCACTATTAAAGGAGGTAACGCTTAAATGTTAATGCCTAAGAGAGTTAAAAGAAGAAAACAACATCGTGGCAGACTTACAGGCCGCGCCATGACTGGCAACAGAGTAGCATACGGCGATTTCGGTTTAATGGCTATGGAGCCATCTTGGATTACAAGTAATCAAATCGAAGCAGCTCGTATCGCAATGACAAGATACATTAAACGTGGTGGTCAAGTTTGGGTAAATATCTTCCCACACAAACCAATCACAAGAAAACCTGCTGAAACCCGAATGGGTAGTGGTAAAGGTTCTCCAGAATACTGGGCAGCAGTTGTTAAGCCAGACAGAGTTATGTTTGAAATGGCAGGTGTTCCAGAGGTAGTTGCAAGAGAAGCTTTGAGACTAGCCGCTAACAAACTTCCAGTTAAATGTAAGTTTGTTACAAAAGCAGATACGAACAAAGAGGGTGGTGACTGTTAATGAAAGCAAAGAATTTTATGGAAATGAGCAATGTAGAGTTGATAAACAAGATAGACGCTTTAAAAGCTGAGCTATTCAATCTTCGCTTCAAACATGCCAGTAACCAACTAAGCAATCCATTAGTACTAGTAGAGTGCAAAAGGGATATTGCTAGAGCAAAAACTATTCTTCACCAAAGAGAGCAAGGTAAGGCTGTTGAGCCAGTTGCTCCAGTTAAGAAGACTAGAGCCAAAAAGGCTAAAGCAGAGTAGGAGGCTGTACCATGGAAAGAAGTTTAAGAAAAACTCGTGTAGGTGTAGTTGTTAGCGATAAGATGGACAAAACTATTGTTGTTGCAGTAGAAACAAGGGTAAAACACCCATTGTACAAAAAGTTCATCAAGAGCACAAAGAAATTTAAGGCTCACGACGCAGAAAATGTATGCGCTATCGGTGACAAAGTAGAAATTATGGAAACAAGACCATTGTCAAAAGACAAAAACTGGCGCCTTGTAACCATTCTAGAAAAGGCTAAGTAGGAGGCAGAATTAATGATACAACCTCAAACAAGACTAAAAGTAGCAGACAACAGCGGTGCAAAAGAAATTATGTGCATACGCGTTATGGGCGGATCATATGTAAGAAACGGATACATCGGTGATGTTATCGTAGCTTCAGTTAAGACCGCAACCCCAGGCGGAACGGTTAAAAAAGGTGACGTAGTTAAAGCAGTTATCGTTAGAACACACAAAGGTATTATGCGTAAAGATGGTACTCACATTAAGTTCGACGACAATGCAGCAGTAATTATCGATAACCAAAAACAACCAAGAGGTTCCCGTATATTTGGACCTATCGCAAGAGAACTGAGAGATAAGGATTATATGAAAATTATATCCCTTGCTCCAGAGGTACTATAGGAGGATATGATGGCAAAATACAGCGTTAAAAAAGATGATTATGTAATGATTATTGCTGGTAAAGACAAGGGCAAAACAGCTCAAGTTCTAGCAGTAAACGTAGATGCAAAGCGTGTATTGGTTGACGGTAAAGGTCTATTGACAGTTAACAAGAAATCAGTTAAAGCACGTAAAGCTAGCGATAAAAGTGGTATTATTACCCAACCAGGCAGTGTTGACATCAGTAATGTTATGCCAATCTGTGCTGCTTGCGGTAAGCCAACAAAAGTTGGTCACTCAGAAGTTGATGGCAAAAATGTTCGTATTTGTAAAGAGTGCGGCGTAGAGCTAATCACAAAGAAACCAGCAGCTAAAAAAGCAACAAAAGCTAAAGCTACAAAGAAAGCAGCAGATACTGCAGCTGAACCAAAAGCTAAAGCAAAAGCAACTGTCCGTAAAAAAGCTCCAAAAGCTGAGACTGTTGAAGAGAATTAATAGGGAGGCATAAAATGGCTAAAGAAATAGTAAATAATGAAGTAGCTGAGGCTTCCGAATGCAGACTAGCAGTTAAATATACTGAAACTGTTGTTCCTGCACTAATGAAAGCTTTCAACTACAAGACAGTAATGCAAGTTCCAAAATTGGAAAAAATCGTTTTGAATATGCGTCTTGGTGATGTTAAAGATAATTCAAAGAGTATGCAACAAGCTATCCTTGAATTTGAAACAATCGCTGGACAAAAGGTTGTTACAACTAAGGCTAAAAAGTCTGTTGCTAACTTCAAGTTAAGAGAAAACCAACCAATTGGCGCAATGGTTACTCTAAGAGGCGAAAGAATGTGGGAATTTTTTGATAAATTAGTATCAATTGCTCTTCCACGTGTTCGTGACTTTAAGGGTATTAGTGCAAAGTCTTTCGACGGTCGCGGAAACTACGCAATGGGCATTAAAGAACAACTTATCTTCCCAGAAATCAGTTATGATCAAGTGGATAAAGTAAGAGGCTTTGATGTGTGTTTTGTAACTTCAGCAAACACAGATGAAGAGGCACGTGAGTTGTTAAAACTTATTGGCATGCCTTTTGCTCAATAGGAGGTAATTTATGGCTAAGAAAGCAATGATAAATAAACAACAAAAGAAGCAAAAATTCTCTACTAGAGAATATACCCGTTGCTCAATTTGCGGTAGACCACACTCTGTTCTACGCAAATACGGAGTTTGCAGAATATGTTTCAGAGAGCTTGCATACAAGGGAGAAATTCCAGGCGTACGCAAGGCTAGCTGGTAAGGAGGTGTCGCATGACTTTAACAGATCCAATCGCAGATATGCTTACTCGTATACGCAACGGTCTAACAGCTAAGCACGAAACAGTTGATGTTCCAGCATCAAAAATGAAAGTTGCTTTAGCAGAGATCCTAGTATCAGAGGGCTATATTAAATCTGCAACAGTAGTAGAAGTAGAAAATTCAGTTCAAAACACAATTCACATTGAATTGAAATACACTGCAAGCAAAGAAAAAGCCATTAGAGGCATTAAGAGAATTAGCAAACCAGGCCTAAGAGTTTATGCAAAAAGCACCGAACTTCCAAGAGTTTTGGACGGAATGGGTATCGCTATCATCTCAACTTCTAAAGGTATTATGACAGACAAGCAAGCTCGTGCAATCGGTGCTGGCGGCGAAGTTATCGCATTTGTTTGGTAGGAGGGTATAAGATATGTCAAGAATAGGTAGATTACCAATCAAAATTGAAGCTGGCGTAACTGTATCTATCGCAGATAATGTTGTAACAGTTAAAGGTCCTCTAGGCGAGTTATCACAAGCCATAGAGAACAGCAAGATTAATGTAGAAGTTAAAGATGGTTTCGTAGTTGTTACACGTGAATCAGAAGCTAAAACAGTTAAATCAGCACACGGTTTATATCGTGCACTTATCAATAATATGATAATCGGCGTTTCAAAAGGTTTCTCAAGAGGTCTTATTATCGCTGGTGTTGGTTATAAAGCTGTTAAGCAAGGTGATAAAGTTGTACTTTCAGTAGGTTACAGCCACACAGTTGATGTAGTTGCTCCTGCTGGTATTACACTTGATATCATTAGCACAACCGAACTATTAGTTAAAGGTATTGACAAAGTTGCTGTAGGTCAATTTGCAGCTGACATCAAGTCAATCCGTAAGCCTGAGCCTTATCACGGTTATGGTATTCGTTATAAAGATGAAACCATTGTCCGCAAAGAAGGCAAAACAGCTGGTAAGTAATAGGGGGTAAGACAATGATTAATAAAGTTAATAAAAATGAAGCAAGACAAAAAAGACATATGCGTCTAAGAAACAAAGTTAGCGGCACAGCTGCTACACCAAGGTTAAATGTCTACAGATCATTAAACAACATTTATGCTCAAATTATAGATGACGTTGCTGGCGTAACAATTGCTGCTACAAACACTCTTGAAAAAGATGTTATGGCACAAGTTGCAGGAAAAACTAAGGTTGAAGCTGCAGCTATCGTTGGAAGCATTATCGCTGAAAAAGCAGTTGCTAAGGGCATTAAAGTAGTAGTATTTGATCGTGGCGGATACCTTTATACAGGACGCGTACAGGCTTTAGCAGATGGTGCTAGAAAAGCCGGACTTGAGTTTTAGGAGATAAAAAATGGCAAGAAATGATAAAGAAAGATTTTCAAGAGAACCAAAAGATGACCTAATCAAAAAGACCGTTGCTGTTAACCGTGTAACAAAGGTTGTTAAAGGCGGACGCACAATGCGTTTCTCAGCACTAGTAGTTGTTGGAGACGGCAAAGGCAGAGTAGGCATAGGTATGGGTAAAGCTGGTGAAGTGCCAGAAGCACTTGAAAAAGCAACAAAAGCTGCTACAAAAGCTATGTTCACAATATCAACAAAAGGAACAACAATTCCTCACGCAACAATCGGTAAATTCGGTAGAGGCAAAGTAGTAATGCTTCCAGCTACAGAAGGTACTGGTGTTATAGCTGGTGGTGCTGTTCGTATGGTATTGGAAGTTAGCGGTATCGGTAACATTCGTACAAAGTCAATTGGAACAAACAATCCAATTAACAGCGTTAAAGCAACTATCGACGGTTTGAAGAGCCTACGTACAGCAGAAGACATTGCTGCTGTTAGAGGCAAAACTGTTGAAGAAATTTTAGGATAGGGGGAACGGATAAATGGCACAAATTAAAGTAACACTTATCAAAAGCACTATCGGCAGTTTGTCACAACACAAAAAGACTATTGAGGCACTTGGCTTGCGTAAAGTTAATTCTTCAAGAGTTCATAATGACACTGTTGCTATCCGTGGTATGATTGCTAAGGTTTCACACCTTATCAAGACAGAAGAAGTTTAGTAGGAGGCAAGTTTATGAAGTTGCATACATTAGCTCCAGCTGAGGGTGCAGTAACCCCAGCAAGAAGACTTGGACGTGGTATTGGCTCTGGTTTGGGTAAAACCAGTGGTAAAGGTCACAAAGGTCAATGGGCAAGAAGTGGTGGCGGAGTCCGCCCAGGATTTGAAGGCGGTCAAATGCCTATCACAAGACGACTACCTAAAAGAGGCTTCAAGAGCCAATTTAGGGCAGAATATTCAATCGTCAACGTAGGCGATTTAGAAGTTTTTGAAAACGGTACAGTTATAACAGCAGAATTACTAAAAGAATTTGGCGTAATTCGCAAAATAGCTCCATACGGACTTAAGGTTCTAGGAGACGGTGAGTTCACTAAATCACTAACAGTACAAGCTAAAAAATTCACAAAATCGGCTGCGGAAATTATCGAAAAAGCAGGCGGTAAAGCAGAGGTAATCTAATGATTCAAACCTTCAAAAACGCTTTTCAATCAGCTGATATCAGAAAGAAGATGTTGTACACATTTGCAATTATCCTTATTTATAGGATAGGTTGCTTTGTGCCAATCCCAGGTATCGACCCTAGTACAATTACTAGTGTTGTAGAGGGAAGTGACTTCTTCTCAATGCTATCAACTATCACTGGTAGCTCATTTCAAAATGGTACGTTGTTTGCGCTAGGTATCCTACCGTTCATCAACTCGTTCATTATAATGCAGCTACTAACGCTTATCATCCCTAAACTTGAGAAATTAAGTAAAGAGGGCGATAGCGGCAGAAAGAAAATTACTCAATACACACGTTATCTTGCTATATTGCTAGCTGTAATCCAAGCTGTTGGTATTATGTTTGCTTGGCAAGATTACATTCTTCCAGTTTTCGGTACAGGTACAACTGCAGATGAGATTTTCACAATGATATTCATTGTTATTATTCTTGTTGGTGGTTCAGCACTTGTTATGTGGTTGGGCGAGCGTATTACAGAGTATGGTATCGGTAATGGTACATCACTTATCATTTTTATCGGTATTGTATCTACATTGGGTAATTCAATTCTAACATCTATTACCAGCACAATTCCTTCACAAATAAGCAGCGGCGACTATACTGGCGTTTGGTACCTAATGGGCTTTATACTTATGGTTGTATTGTTGTTCTTATTGATTGTATTTGTTGATATGGCTGAAAGAAAAATTTCTGTTCACTATGCTAAGCAAATTAAGGGAAACAAAATGTACGGTGGTCAATCTACATTTATTCCAATCAAAGTTAATGCAAGCGGCGTTATGCCAATTATCTTTGCAAGTTCTTTGGTTATGTTCCCAGAAATGATATTCCAGTTCGCTGGTATTAGCACATCTAACTTTGGTCTTTGGTGGACTGAGTGGATGGGCACAAACGGTAACTTGTACAGCGTTATTACATTTGTATTGATTATATTCTTTGCATATTTCTATGCTCAAATTCAATTCAATCCAGATGATGTAGCAAGAATGCTACAACAAAATGGCGGTTTTGTTCCAGGTATTCGCCCAGGCAAACCTACAAGTGACCACTTGCGCAGAATCAACAACAGGTTGACATTATTCGGAGCTTTGTTCCTTGCATTCATCGCTCTTATCCCAACCTTGATTCTTCAGCAAATTGACGGATTTGCGACACTTGGCTTAAACAGTGCGTTCTCGGCAACAAGTCTACTAATCGTAGTTTCAGTTGCACTTGACTTCCAAAAGCAATTAGAGTCACAACTTCTAGTTAAAAATAACAAAGGATTCTTGAAGTAAAATGAAAGTTATCCTATTAGGTGCTCCGGGGGCAGGCAAGGGCTCCCAAGCAACCCTTATTAAAGACTATTGTGGTATCCCTCATATTTCTACGGGCGACGCGTTCCGTTCAAATATATCAAGAGGTACAGAAATTGGAATGTATGCTAAATCCTTTATGGATGCGGGCAAACTTGTTCCAGATGAAGTAGTTGTTAAAATCGTAGCAGAAAGGTTGTCTGCAGATGACTGCAAAAATGGCTTTTTGTTGGACGGGTTCCCTCGTACAATTCCACAAGCTATTGCACTTTCAGAGATAACCGATATTGATGTTGTAGTTGATATTGTAGTTGATTATAGCATTATTACAGCAAGACTTACTGGTAGAAGATCATGTACTTGCGGCGAAAGTTATCACATTTCTTCACACGCATCTAATATTTGCGACAAGTGCGGAAAAGAGCTTTACACCCGTGAAGATGATAAAGAAGAAACTATCAAAAATCGCTTAGATGTGTATCAAACCACAACCGCTCCGCTAGAAGATTTCTATGCAGAAAAAGGTATTCTTTGCAAAGTTGACGGTAACCAACCTATATCAGTAGTTTTTGAAGCAGTAAAAGAGATTCTTAAATAATGTTTACTATTAGAACAAAACAAGATATCGAATATATGCGTAAAGCTGGCGCGATTGTGCGCGATGTGTTGGAGCTAGTTGGAGAAAATGCCAAACCTGGTATTACAACAAAAAAACTAGATACAATTGCCTACGAATACATAAAAAAACAGCACGCAGTGCCATCATTTTTAGGTTATGGCGGATTCAAAGGCACACTCTGTACTTCAATTGATGAAGAGATTGTGCACGGTATCCCTAGTGATAGGGTGCTTGAAGAAGGTATGTTACTTAAAATAGATGCGGGTGCTTATATAAATGGATTCCACGGCGACGCAGCAAGAACTTTTGCCATTGGCGAAATATCACTTGAAAAACGCAAACTTATGGAAGCGTGCAAAGAAAGTTTCTTTCAAGGCATCAGCGTTCTTAAAGACGGCGTGAGGTTGGGTGATTTAGGCAATGCAATTCAGTCTTATGCAGAAAGCAAAGGCTATTCAGTTGTAAGAGAACTTGTTGGGCATGGTATCGGACACAATCTGCACGAAGACCCAAGTGTGCCAAATTATGGCGTTGCGGGCAAGGGTGCAAGACTTTATGCTGGTATGACAATAGCTATTGAACCTATGATAAACATGGGCAAAAGATATGTTAGGCAAATGCCAGACGGCTGGACAATTGTTACAGCAGACGGCAAACCATCAGCTCATTATGAAAACACAGTTTTTATTGGTGAAGATGGCGTAGAGTTGTTAACATTATAAAGTAGGTAAGTATGAAAGAATCGTTCAAACTTGGAGAAGTGGTTTATTCAATAGCTGGGCGTGACCAAGGTCGTTTTTACGCAATTGTTGAAATTACAGACGACAGTTATGTAAAAATTTCAGACGGAGTCAAACACAGTATTATCAACCCTAAATCCAAAAAAACAAAGCATCTTAAATCACAAGATGCGATACTAACCACAATAGCAGTAAAGCTGGAGCGCGGTTTAAAGATGTATGATGCAGAAATAAAAGATGCATTGCATAGCTTTAACGGCTCAATTAATTAATCTATCAAGGAGAGAGTAATATGTCAAAAGACGATGCAATCGAGTTTGAGGGTGTAGTAATTGAGGCTTTGCCTGGCACTACATTCAAAGTAAGGCTGCAAAATGGACACGAAATTATCGCATATCTTGCTGGTAAAATGAGGGTGCATTATGTTAAAGTGTGCGAAGGCGACAAAGTTAAAGTTGCAATTAGCCCATACGATCTTAATAAAGGAAGAATCGTTTACCGCAATAAAAATTAGGAGGATACAAAAAATGAAAGTTAGACCATCAGTTAAACCTATCTGCGACAAATGCAAAGTTATCAAAAGACACGGCAAGGTTATGATAATCTGCAGTAAATATGCTAAACATAAGCAGACTCAAGGCTAATAACAAAGAAAAAAATAAGTAAAAATTAAAAATTCGCTTGCAATATATGTCAAATTGTTTGCAAGCGAAGCATTTTTATGTTATAATTATAAAGTTGAGCAAATTACCTAAGGGGCGGCTGACCGACTAGTTTTGGTTACCCTATGGTTTCATATATATAAAATAAAATTAAGATTCAAAATTTTGGAGGTTTCAAATGGCTCGTATATCTGGTGTAGATTTACCAAATGCGAAAAGAGTAGAAATTGGTCTCACCTATATATACGGTATTGGTAGAACAACATCTAACAAACTTTTAGCAGATTGTGAGATAGATCCTAATACCCGTATTAAAGATTTGACAGAAGAGCAAATCATTAAAATTCGTGACTATATCGAAGATAATCTTCAAGTCGAGGGTGACTTGAAAAGAGATACAATGTTAAACATCAAGCGTTTAATGGAAATCGGTTGTAACCGTGGCGTTAGACACAGAAAAGGTTTACCAGTTCGTGGACAAAGCACTAAACAAAACGCAAGAACTCGTAAGGGTCCTAAGCGTACAGTTAGTCGCAGCAAAAAGTAGGAGGTAGTTATTTATGGCAGTAAGAAGATCTACTATAAAGAGAAGGAAAGACTTAAAGCATATTGAAAAGGGTCAAGCCCACGTTCATGCCTCTTTCGGAAATACTATAGTAACCATAACAGATATGGATGGTAATGTTATCAGCTGGTCATCAGGTGGTAAGATTGGGCAAAGAGGTAGCCGTAAAGCTACACCTTATGCAGCACAATTAATAGCAGAAGATGCAGCAAAGGCAGCTAAAGAACATGGTCTACGTAAAGTTGAAGTTTACATCAAAGGACCAGGTCAAGGCAGAGAGTCAGCAATCCGTGCATTGCAGGTATGTGACCTAGAGGTTACAAAGATACAAGATGTATCACCAATACCTCACAACGGTTGCCGTCCACCAAAGCGCAGAAGGTTGTAATTGTAGGAGGATAATATAAATGGCAAAATATACAGGACCTGTTTGCAAACTTTGCAGACGTGAAGGCACAAAATTAATGTTAAAAGGTGACAGATGTTTAGGTAAACATTGTGCACTAGAAAAACGCCCAGTAGCACCTGGTCAACACGGTGCTGGTCGTAAGAAAGTTACTCCTTACAGCGTACAGCTTAGAGAGAAACAAAAAGCTAAAAGAGCATACGGACTATTGGAAAAACAATTCCACATGTACTACGAAATGGCAGATAAAATGCGTGGTGTTACAGGTGAGAATATGTTCCAACTAATCGAACGTAGACTAGATAACGTAGCATATCGTATGTGCATTGGTGCTTCAAGAGCACAAAGCAGACAACTTGTTAACCACGGTCACATCACCGTTAACGGCAAGACAGTTGATATTGCATCATACCTAGTTAAAGCAGGAGATGTTATCGCAGTTAAAGAGACAAAAAAAGACAAACCTTTCTTTGTTGAATTAAAAGGCGCAAAAATCAGCAATCTTCCAAAATGGTTAACATTCGACACAGCAACACTAAGTGGAACAGTTGTAGAATTACCAACACGTGCAGATGTAGATATCGCTATCTCAGAGCACATGATTGTTGAGTTGTACTCTAAATAATTATTAGGAGGAACCTAAATATGATGGAAATAAACATGCCCAGAATTACTGCGGAAGAAAATCCAAATAAGGCAGAAGCTAAATTTGTAGTTGAGCCATTGGAGAGAGGTTACGGAATCACAATAGGTAACTGCTTGCGTCGTATACTATGTACCGCATTGCCAGGCGCAGCTGTAACTGGAATCAGAATTGCAGGTGTTGCCCATGAGTTTTCCACTATACCAGGCGTTAGGGAAGATGTAAGTGACATTATTCTTAACATCAAAACACTAGCTATTAAAGTTCAAAATCCAGATGAATTTGAACCAACAACAGTATTGCTAAGCAAGAGCACCGCAGGTGTTATTACAGCAAAAGATATCGATTTTCCAACAAACATTGAGTGTATGAATCCAGATGCTTACATCTGTACAATTGATGACAACGCTTCAATCAATATGGAATTGATTATCGGAACAGGCAGAGGCTACAAAGGCGCTAAAGATAACAAAAATCCAAAAGCACCAATCGGATTTATTCCAGTAGACTCACTATTCTCACCAGTTGTATCAGCAAGCTATACAGTTGAAAGCACACGTGTTGAGCAATCAATCGACTACGATAAACTAACAATACAAGTACGCACAAATGCAGCAAGTTCACCACGTACAGTGATTTCACTAGCAGCAAAAGTTATGCAAGACCATTTGAAACTATTTATCAACCTAGTTGAAAATATGGAGAATGTAGATATTTTAGTAAGTCGCGATGATGACAAGCAAAGCAAAGCATTAAGCATGAGCATTGAGGAATTAGAGTTGTCAGTTAGACCACTTAACTGCCTCAAGAGAGCAGGCATATTCACTGTTGATGACCTCGTTAAGAAGACAGAAGATGATATGTTAAAGGTAAGAAACCTTGGCAGAAAATCACTCGATGAGGTTATTAAGAAGTTAGACAGTATGGGTCTAAGCTTCAATAATAAGGACGAGTAAGGAGTTACCTATGGCAATTAATAGAAAATTAGGAAAGAGAACCGACCAAAGAGTAGAACTTGTCTATAGCCAAGCATCTGAATTGCTATGGCACGGCAAAATCGAAACAACTGTAGAGCGCGCTAAAGAAGCACGTAAAGTTGCAGAGAAAATGATTACTCTAGCTATGAACACTTATAAAGATGTTGTAGAGGTCACAAAGACAAAAACTAACCTTAAAGATGAAAAAATCGAAGTTGCATTTACAAACGACGGACCAACAAAATTGGCAGCACGTCGCAAAATGATTGCAGCACTTGCAGATTATTCAGAGCTTCAAGGCGAAAAAGAGAAAAAAGCAGCTTACAAAGATCGTACTAAAGAAATCGCAAGCCCACTTATTGAAAAAATGTTCCGTGAATACGGACCAAAATATGCTGAGCGCGCTGAAACTTTGGGTCAACGTGGCGGATATACAAGAATCATCAGACTTGGAAAAAGACGTGGTGATGATGCAGATATGTGTATCTTAGAGCTAGTTTAATTTAACATTCAAAAGCTATCGCAAGATAGCTTTTTGATTAATTGGAGGTGTCTTATGGTGCCAGTTAACAGCAGATTGCCGCAAACAAATTTTATGATAAGTGATAAGATGTTAAAGGATATGCCCCATAATCTTGACGGCAGAGCAAAAAAATCAAAGATTGTAAGAAATATTACAATATGCCTTTTACCAATCTTTATTATATGCGTTCCACTTAGCATCATAATATTTATGTCGCTCCCGTTGATGTATACAATACTAATTTTATTCGTATGTTGTATGCCAGTATTGTTCATAACGACAATAAAATCAACACAATACAGCGCAATAATTAGGCTTCGCGACCAAATAATGTTGTGCGACAAAATTAGCGTTGAGGAATTGGCTTCATATAATTTTGGCACGTTAGACGTAATTCAATTAGTCAAGCAAATGATAAGTTCGGGCAATTTAAAAGGATACGAACTTGTAGACAATAAAATCCTTGTGAAAGACGGGGTGAGCTACACTAAAGAAAACTGCAAAATTAGCACGCCAGACACTAGTTATGAAGGTGGATATGCGGGTTCATTGCAAGATATTGTGTACTGCACAAACTGCGGGAACAAGATGACAAAAGACGACAAATTCTGCAGTAAATGTGGCGCTAGCTTAAGTTAAACTACATAAAAATAAACAACAAAGAGGTTGTATCTATATATTTAGATACAATTTTTTTATTTTAAAATGCACAATTTTTATATTTGGTATTTACAACCACTTAAAAATGTTGTATAATTAAAACAAATTATAACTTGAACCTAGAGAGGTCAGATGAGAGCATTAACATTCAAAAAGGGCATACATCCACACGGGCACAAAGATGCAACCGAGCATCGTGCTTTTGTTGAGCATCCAGTTGGAGATAAGGTTTATATTCCGCTATCACAACACATTGGAGCACCAGCAAAAGCCATTGTTGCAGTGGGTGATTATGTAAAAATGGGCACGTTGATTGCTGAGGCGGGCGGATATGTAAGTTCCAACATACATAGTTCGGTATCGGGCAAGGTAGTCGCGTTTGAGCAAAGGGAAAATGTGCAAGGCAGAAAGGCAATGCACATAGTTATTGAAAATGATAACGAGTACGAAACCGATTATATGCAACCGCTAATTAATCCAACTAAGGAGCAAATTATTGCAAGATGCAAAGAAGCGGGCATAGTTGGTATGGGCGGAGCTACTTTTCCTACACACGTAAAGTTAGAAACTAAATCAAAGATAACCAAGGTGATAATAAATGGTTCCGAGTGTGAGCCTTATATAACAACTGATTATCGTATGATGTTAGATATGGCAGATAGGGTGTTGCAAGGTATCGGATACATACAAAAAGCATTGGGTGCGG
>JAWXUT010000136.1:0-3625 GCA_044426075.1 Bacillota bacterium | reverse complement strand
CTTTTTAATAACACTTCTGGGTCAATTTTAGATATATCAACGCCACCAATTGTAATAACTCCGCTTTGAATATCCCAAAATCTAGCCGACAATTTCATTGCGGTACTCTTTCCGCCACCGCTTGGGCCAACAAGGGCTGTAACATCGCCTTGTTTTGCCATAAATGATAGGTTATTAAGCACATTTTCGCTTGTATCATAACTAAATATTACATTCTTAAATTCAATATCATAACCGCTTGGATTAAATTCTTCCACGCCCTCTTGCGATGCTGTCGCTTCAACTTCTTTCATTCTATCAATGCTTATTTGTGCATTGAATATTGCCGCAATATTTATAAATGCAGCTTGCACAGGGTCGAAAATTCTAACAGAGAGCATCATAAACGCTATAAACACCAGCATATCAATTGTGCCACATGATAGCATATAAACACCAAAAATAACACCCGTCGCCATGCCTACTTTTAATAACATTGTAGCAATGTTTATTGGAATAGCAACGCCAATTTCCGATTTAATTGCTTGTTTTTCATATTTAGCAAATTGTTTTTTCGCCTCATTAACATGTTCTACTTGGCGATTATTAGCCTTAATATCACGCACATTTTCAATGCATTCAGTAATTTTATCATTATATTCAAGGTTAATTTGTTTACTTTTTTTCGCAAAACCCTTTTGAAGTTTTTTAGTCAACAACACCAATAATAGAGCAACGGGAACTACCCATACAGTCGCAAGTCCCATGAGAGGATTGTAAATTAAAATTCCGATAATTATAATAGGCATAGATACCATAGCACCAAATAATGATGGCATATAGTGTGAAAAGGCTTGCTCTAGCGTTGCAGCATCGCTCATAATTGTTGTTGTTAGGTCAGACAAATCACGCTTGCCAAAAAAAGACAATGGCAACTTTCTCAACTTTTCTGCTAACGTTATGCGTTTTTGTGAGCTTTCTGCATATGCTGCTGCATAACTTGCATTGTAAGACAAAAGATATGCACAAATCAACAAACCTATAACAATTGCTGTATACAATACATATAAAAGCACTTTGTATGTTAACGCCTCACCCTCAAGAAGTGGCATTACCGTTTGACTCAAAAACAAAAACACAACCCACGCTACCGATATTGCGGCAATATTAGAGAACGCACTTAATAGGCTTGATTTAATTAAGTTCTTTGCACCTTGGTGAGAAAGTGCGAATTTATTCATTAAAAATTTAGTCATTATTGTACCCCTCCCTCATTTACTTCATCAATACTGTTCCAATCAAATGCCTTATTGTATTCTTGTTGCATATCCGCATACTCACCGCCAAGAGCCATTAGCTCATCATAAGTGCCACTCTCAATGATATGACCATCATTAATTACGTTAATAACATCTACATTTTTAACAGTAGAAAGTCTATGTGCAATCAAAATAACAGTTTTATCTTTTGCAAGCTGTCCTAGTGCAAGTTGAATTTCATGTTCGTTTTCAGGATCTGTGAAAGCTGTCGCCTCATCTAGTAAAATAATTGGGCTGTCTTTTAATATTGCCCTTGCAATGGCTATTCTTTGTGCCTCTCCTCCTGATAAGAATACGCCGCCCGTGCCTACCATAGTATCAATACCATTTGGCATTTTTGCAATAATATCTTCGCACCGTGCTTTTTTGAGTGCATCTTTTACTTCTTCAATGCTAGCATTGGGATTGCTCTCACGCACATTATCAAGCAAACTACCTTTATAAAGTTTTGTGTTTTGGAACACAAATGATATGGCTTGCATTAAATCACTTTCGCTAACATCTCTAACATCAATACCACCTATTTTTATGCTTCCGCTGTCCACATCAAAAAATCTTGCTATAAGCGAAACTATGGTTGATTTTCCACCACCACTTGCCCCAACAAAGGCTATTGTTTGACCTTGTTTTGCACTAAAGCTAACATTTTCAACAGCATTGTTTTGTGAGTTTGGGTAACTGAAAGTTATATTTTCAGCAACTATATCGTAATTGCCTTGTAATTTTTTATCGCCATTATACTCAAGTGGCTTTACTTTTAAAATCTCTTCAACAAGTCCATATGATACTTCTGCTTTATGCGTGCTTTCGCGCATCCACATAACTTTCATAATCATCATACTGCACGTTGGCAAAAATAGAATATAAAACATAATATCAATAAAAAGTTCTAATCCGTTTATAGTTGAACCCGAGAGCATAACTATGCCCGTGTACACCATAACAAATGACAACGCAGCTAACAGTGTTTGAAAAAGTACCATTGGCCACCTATAACCATTGGAAATATTAGTAACATTCTTTTTGTATTCCATTATTGTTGCGTGAAATTTTTTAAATGAAAAAATACTACTTCCAAAAGTTTTTATAACCGGCACACCACGCACATATTCCACTGCTTCATTGTTCATATCATCAAGCGACTTCATATATTTTTCAACATGAGCTTTTGAATTGCCCATCATAAACACATATGGCAAAAAACACGCTATGATGCCTGCCATAGACAGCAAGCCTAACTTCCAATCAAATATAAATAACATTGCGATTACTGCAAATGGCGTTACATAAGCACCAATCATATCGGGCAACTGGTGAGCCAAAAAACCTTCAGTCTCGCCAATATTTTCACTTAAAGTACGTCTAAGTTTTCCGCTGCCTTCTTTGTTAAAATAACCAAGAGGCAAACTCATTAAATGCTGTGTGCCTTTCTCTCTCAAATTTCTAGCTATCCTAAAAGCAGATAGATGTGTACACATCAATGCACCAATATAAATAAGCATACTACCCACCGCACAACATAGAGCAAACACACCATAGTTAATTAGCTCATTTACATCTATATCAGGATATGCAAGCAAAGCTTCTTTTACTGCAAACCACACAAACACAACCGTAAATAATCCTATAATCGCACTGATACCACTCAACACCATACCTATATAGGTAAGTTTAGTGTGTCCACCACCGTGAGAAAGCAACTTCTTTGTAACTGACTCTTTTTTTACTTTTTGTTTCTTTTCTGTTTCCATAATAACCTCCTTTCTTTTACTTCCGCGACACGCTGTATATTTTGTCAAGAAAATCGGTCGCGGTCGTATTTTTGTAAAACATCATGTTTGTTTCTAGTTTTTTTCTAATATAAAATAATCTTTAATCTTTTGTAAATTTTCATCGTTCAACTCATAAAAATCGTTGACTTTGCCCTCATGCATATGCAATATATGACTGCAACACCCAAGCACAAGCTCTATATCGTGAGTAATAACCATTGTAATCAAGTGCTTTTCTCTGTTGTTTTTAATCAAATCGCAAAGATTCTTCATTCCCACGTAGTCAAGTCCGCTCGTTGGTTCATCGTATAACATAATTTCTTTTTCCGCAGTTATAGCCGAACAGATTGCCACACGCTGTTTTTGCCCACCCGACAGTGATGCGGGGTGACGGTCTGAAAAAGCATCAATATCAAGCTGTTTCATAATATCTTCTGCTAGTTTCTCGCACCCTTTTTTGCCACCAAGAATAACTTCCGACTTTACGCTATTAGAAAACAATTGGCGATTTACATCTTGCATAACCACATACGATTTTGCTGTTCTTGCCCTTGA
>JAWXUT010000013.1:0-24649 GCA_044426075.1 Bacillota bacterium | reverse complement strand
CCGAGGGCGGCTTGACCCCAAAACTCCTCAACACCCACATTGGCTAGTCATAAATATAAACTGACTGTCCCCTCTTGTCTAAGAGGGATAAAGTATCGGAGCAAATATAAACTTGAGATAAGGATTGAAATAGATATTTTTTATGAGGTTAAAACTGCCCTTGACCCGCATATATTTTGCAAGTCTTTTGGTTCAGCGAAGGAAGTGGCAATAGAAGAAGTAGAGTGCGTCCCTTCGCATATTTATTGTATCGCAAAATATATCCGCGTAAAGGGTTACAACAAAAACAAGTTTTTGCAGTTTTGTATTATATTTTTTTAAAGCTCAGAAAATAGCAATAGAATTTTTCATTTTTAAATATGTCCTCTAAATGGGGTACAGTTCAAATGGAATGCTTTTTTGTGCGTGATATATGGCTTTTCCAGAAGCTTAAACTTATTCTTGCTACTAAACTACATTCAAAGAAATGTAAAAAGCCAGAGATTGCGTGCAGAACAAGCAAAGCCCAACTCGGCCGAAGATGAGTGTATATAGACATACTCGATTCTTTGGACTAGTTGGGCTTTGTGCAGTTATGTGCGTGATATATGGCTTTTTACACTTAGTAGCGGTTGTCGTAGATACGCGCAGTCTTCTTCTCACTGCGTGGCAAATCGCCTATGGCAACTGGTTTCACGTTTGCAGCTATGCCGATTTTGTTTTTGAAGGCTTCTTTGATTGCCATTTCCATAACATAATCGTTAGCTTTTGGTTGAATTTCAACGAATAAAGTCAAAATATCTTTGCCATTTAAATGGTCAATCATAACTTGATATTCACTGGACGCGCCGTCAATATCCTTTAACATTTCTTCAATTTGACTGGGGAAGATGTTTACACCTTTTACTTTTACCATATCATCGGTTCTGCCAAGAATCATATCAAGCCTTGGATATTTGCTTCCGCAAGGGCATTCGCCAACCATAATGCGAGATAGGTCGTGGGTGCGATATCTGATTAAAGGTGCTCCCTCTTTTTTCAAAGTTGTAATTACAATTTCGCCGATTTCGCCGTGAGGCAATACCTCGCCAGTTTTTGGATTTACAATTTCAATGTATAGGTAGTCGTCCCAATAATGCATACCTTTGTCTTCATCACAACTGATTGCAATACCCGGTCCGTATATTTCAGTTAAACCGTATATGTCATATAATGAAACACCAAGTTCGCCCGCAATACGTTTGCGCATTTTTTCGCCCCAACGCTCGCTTCCTATAACACCTTTTTTAAGAAATATTTGGTCTCCAACACCTCTTTTTGCAATTTCTTCCGCCAATAGTAGCGCGTATGAAGATGTTGCACAAAGTACGGTTGATTTCATATCCATCATCATACGAAGTTGTTTATCTGTGTTGCCCGGACCCATAGGGATTACCATTGAACCCAAACGTTCCGCACCCGCTTGAAACCCGATTCCCGCTGTCCACAAGCCATAACCTGGCGTGATGTGGATTCTATCCATATTAGTAATACCAACCATTTCGTAACATCTAGCAAACATAATAGCCCAATCTTCAACATCTTTTGCGGTGTATGGGATTATAACTGGTGTGCCCGTTGTGCCCGAAGATGAGTGAATTCTTACTATATTTTCCTCTTCTGTCGCCATTAAACCCAAAGGATAAGCGTCGCGCAAATCGCCCTTCCAAGTAAATGGAAGCTTTTCGAAATCCTCTTGCGAATTTATAGCATCAACATCTATTCCTGCAAACTTTTCTTGATAGAAACAAGGCTTGCTGACTAGGTTTTTCAATTGTTTTTTGATTAATTCTAATTGATTTTGATTCATTATTTCACCTCTGACATAACAACACTAGCGCCCGCTTGTAAGGCACTGCGGTTTAAATTTATAAATTTTTGTGGCACTCTTTTTTCAATAACCTCTTGCATCTCGCTAACGCTAAAACCTAGCATATTAGAAGCCGATGCTGCACCTAAAAGCACAACATTTAACACCTTGTTTGAACCCAAGTTTGCGCATATCGTTTCACCGTCAACTATTACAAGATTTTTTACATTTTCTTTTAAATATGAAATCATATTACTGCCGTCATAATTGTCGCCACTAAGTGTTGCCGTAATTGGCTTTACTGCCTTTTTGGCCACAACTAACACCCCATTTTCTGCAAGATATGGTAAATTTCTTACCGCTTCTGCTGGTTCAAATGCAATTAGCACTTGTGCCATTCCATATGGAATCATTGGTGAATATGTATCACTCCCTACTCTCACGTGGCTTACAACACTGCCGCCTCGTTGCGACATACCAATTGTTTCAGTAGCACAAACTTTATTCCCAGAATTTAAGGCTGCATCTGCTAGCAGTTTTGATGCAAGAATAGTGCCTTGACCACCTACTCCACACAATAAATAATCTCTATTCATAATTACACCTCTTTGCGCAAAATTGCGTCTTTGGGACACACTTGTGTGCATAATGAGCAACCAAAACACAGTGATTGTTCAATTTTTACTTTGCCATCTTCTATTACAATTGCTGGGCAACCCAACTCTTTTATGCACCTTTTGCAATTTATGCACACATCATTATCTATACAATATTTCGCACTTGGTTTTGTGACTGCTATGCAAGGTGACTTGAATATTATTGCAGTTACACCCTTTGTTTCTGCAGCTAGTTTAACCGCTTCAATTGATGTTTGCAAATCCAATGGATCAACAGTTTGCACGCTCACTACACCCATTGCCGTAAGGATTGGTGCAATTGCAATTTTGTTTACCACTTCACCCATCATTGTTACGCCAGTACCTGGGTGAGGCTGATGCCCAGTCATCGCGGTGGTTGCATTATCTAATATGATAAGCACCATATTTGACTGATTATAAACTGCGTTAACAACACCCGTTAGTCCCGCAGCAAAAAATGTAGAATCACCAACAAAAGCAAAGTTAATGCTATCTTTATTTGTGCGTTCTAACCCTTGTGCAATATTAATGCCCGCGCCCATACATAAGCAAGTATCTGTCATATCAAGTGGTTGCGCATTGCCTAAAGTGTAACAACCTATATCACCGCAGAAATTAGCTTTTTTGCCTTTCATTGCGCGCTTAACTGCATAAAATGATGCCCTATGTGGACAACCCGCACACAATACTGGTGGCCTTATTGGCAATGCTGGAGTTTCTGCCAAAGCCGTTGCCTTTTTGTCAATATTAAAATATGTTGCAAGCACTGTGGTTACTGATTCAACACTGTTCTCGCCCGCAAGCTGAACGTGCCCACTCTTTTTACCCAATATCTTTACATCTAAATTGTGTATTCCGCACAAGGCAATTAGCCCGTCTTCAATAACAGTATCCAATTCTTCTATAACAATAACACTCTTTACACTGCGCAAAAACTGCAACGCTAATTCATCTGGATATGGATATGGTGTGCTTATTTTTAACAAACTATATTCACTATCGGCTAAACCCAATTGACTATTAAGTGCTTCTTGTGTATATTGATAACTTACACCGCCAGAAGCTATGCCTATATTTCCACTTCCAACTACACCATTGAATCTATAACTAGAAAATTCACTGCCGATAACGGGATTTCTCTTTTCAATTTTAATATGATTTAAATATGATGAACGAGGGAATATAACCCACCTTTTGGTATCCTTAATAAAGCCTTCTGGTTCCCCAACTTCCACTTTATCCAACAATTCAATAGTAGCGCTTCCGTGGCAAACTCTTGTTGTTGGGCGGAACAAAACGGGTGTTAAATATTTTTCAGAATAATTAAACGCATCTTCTATCATAAGATATGCTTCTTCTGGTGTGCTAGGGTCAAAAACTGGCAACTTGCTAAAGCCCGCAAAGCGCCTTGTGTCTTGTTCTGTCTGTGAAGATATTGGGCCAGGGTCATCGGCAGAAATTATAACCATTCCACCTTTCACGCCAACGTAAGCTAAGCTCATCAATGGATCACTTGCCACATTTAAGCCCACTTGCTTCATTGTTACAAGTGTTCTTGCACCAGAATATGCTGCACCAGCGCCAACTTCCATTGCCGCCTTTTCATTAATAGACCACTCAACATATATATCGCCTTTGTTGTGCTTTGCAATTGTCTCTAGTATTTCGGTTGAAGGTGTGCCAGGATATCCCGCCACAAATTTCACTCCCGCTCTAATAGCTCCTAACGCAATTGCTTCATTTCCCATTAAAAATTTTTTCATATATAACCTAAGCCCTATTTTGTGTCCAACTTGCATAAAGTGTTGTATCAACATTTAATTCGCCGTCAAATGTGTATGGCGCTATACATTCATCATCCAAATACCAACCATTAAAAGTGTAACCTTCGTATGTTGGGTCAGTTGGCATTGCAAATGTTTCGCCCTCTTCAACCACAATATCTGCAATCTCCGAACCGCCGTTGCATACAAATTCTAATGTATGATATATTGTTGCATCTGGCTCTTCTTCCACCTTAATTAACACCCATTTTGCATATAATTCCACATTATAATCATATGTATAAGTGTCTAAATCAAATTCTTCATCGTATTCTTCGCTAGTAAACCACCCACTAAAAGTGTATCCGTCTCTAACTGGATCGGATATCATATCAAAATCGCCGTCTTCTATCGTTGAAACTATTGCTTCGCTTCCGTTGTTGCAGTCAAAAGTAACAGAAACCTCAGTTTCATTACAACCCACCGCGAAAAGTGCAATAACACACACCAAAAGCACTATTAATATTGATTTTTTATTTTGCATAATAACCTCCATGCTAATATATATTAACACTTTAACTAAATTTTGTCAACGCATACACCATTTAAATAACAGCATATGTTCATTATCCGCTATTTTTCGCTTAATAATGGTGGAAGCAATTTTTTGTAAGATATCTCAATCAGAAAAGCGCCAAGCGGTGCGGTAATAATAATCCCAATAACCGCAAAACTGAGCACAGTTTGCCCTATAGGCAGAGCCATAGCGAGTGCCACCCCACCAATAGCCGCTTGCACCGTAGCTTTTGGCGTATAAGCAATAGCGCAGAACAATCGTTCTTTCTTTGCTATCCCCGAACCCAACAGGGCAAGAAACACACCTAGCATTCTTATCAGCAAGCTCAACAAAATAACAACGACTATAATTGCACCGCTATCTAGCGCATATGATATATCAACTTCCGCACCAATTAGCGCAAACAACATAATTTCCGCCACAATCCACAACTTTGCGTACTTATCCGACAACGGTTTTGCCGTGCTAGGATTATCAGTATTTATAATAACCGCCAACGATATTATGCTCAATAGTGCCGAATATGGCACCACTTCAACTAAATTTTCGAGCCATAACAAGCCCACACTGATGCACAACAGCACCACAACTTTTATGCTGTTAGATAAATTACATTTTTTCATTACAGTTGACAAAATTTTGCCAATTAGCACGCCCACTACTATTCCTAGCAGTATAGAAACTGGTATGTGCCACAACACATTCAAATTAAATCCGTCCCCGCCCGCCATTGCGACAAATGCTGTGAACAACACAATTACAAACACATCATCTACACTCGATGAAGCGGTTATTATTGATGGTACTTTACTAACTGAATCATAGCCCAACTCTTTTAACTTAAGCATCTTTGGCACAACAACTGCGGGTGAAATTGCCGCCATCACGCTTCCAATCAGCAACGCATCAGTAACAGAAACCCCCATAAGCAAGGTTGCAAACAGCACATATGCCATAATCTCGCACAATGCAGGCACAAAACTCATAAGTAACGCGGGTCTGCCAATATTCCGCAACTGTGTCAAATTCAACGACAATCCCGCTCGTGTCAAAATAATAACAAGCGCCAACTGCCTAAGTTCATACGAAATGTCCAGCAACTTCTGGTCAATTATGTCAAGAACAAAAGGACCAAAAACTATGCCAATAGTCAACATTGCAAGCAATGGTGGCAACCTCAATTTTTTAAATACACTGCCAAGAATCAAACTCGACAACACAATAATCGCAATACTTTCTAACATATATCCTCCAAACAAGCAAAAAAGCCGACAACTCCCCTGCATTAATGCAGACGTCATCAGCTTAACAAGCGGTTTTGAATAAATTCAAGGGAGACAATCATTCCCGTTTACTTCAGTATCATACACCAAAATCACAAAATTGTCAACTACAACATCGCAAATGGCAAAAAGAAAAAACTTTCATAAAAAACAATTGCAATTTAACCACTTTTGTAATATACTATTATAGGAAGTTGAGGGAAAGCACACGAAGTGTATTTTCACACAACTGATTGCAATATATCGGTGCTATTGCTAGCTTTAGCTAGCCAAATGCTTGCATTTGTAGATTTGTCAACTTGTTGATAAATAAATAGCACGTAGTCTATATTATAGGAAGTTCTGAGAAAGCACACGAAGTGTATTTTCACACAACTGAGTATTATAATATGCTTCTGTAGTTAAATGGATATAACAGCCCCCTCCTAAGGGGCCGTTGTGGGTTCGATTCCCGCCAGGAGTACCAAAAAACAGTCGACTTGTTGTCGGCTGTTTTTTAATTAAATCCTACTTATGGTGGGAGAAATTCGGCTGACGCCGAGTGAAATTAGCCAAAGCTAATGAAAGTCGCTTACGCGAATGGTGGATTTATTTTCATACTTTTTGCATTTTAATAGTTATATTAGTCACCCATCACCTTACTCATTTTTATTATTACATAACAAAAGAAGTCTTGCAATTTCTCACAAAACTTCTATATTAGCTAAAGTTCTTTATCACTTATTCTTTGATTTTTTATTAACGTTAGGCTCTTCAATAGTAGCTGCAACTTCTTCTTCAACAATATCTGCCTGTTCACTAACATCATCACTTAATACATTATTTTTCTTTTTGCCATTAATAAAGTTGTAACCAATAAGTCCACATTGACCCGCAAGTGTAATGCTCAAAATCCAAATAAATGCAACACTAACAGGTGACACTATGCACAACAATGTAGGTAATGCGATTGACAAGGTTTTCACGCTCTTTCTTTTTTTGCTGTAATATAAAACCAAATATGCAGCTGCTACTAAATTTAAAATTGCTAGTAAAATTATAAGCCAAACCATGTTATCTGTGTCGTTTTCTAGCAGTGCAAATTCACCAAGCTCGTTGGTTTCAAATACAATATAGCCGTCTTGTACAACTGCCGTTATAATTTGTTGACCTTCACTAGAATTCATAACAATAGTGTAGGTTTCAGCACTTGCAATATCTTCCGGAATTGCCATTTTAACAGTAAAAGTGTCAGTCGATTCAACAACAATGCCATCTACATAAAGCGCAACATTATAAGTTCCAAAAACCGAACTACCATCAAAGACAACATCATAAAAACTTTCTGTTTCAGTCTTTTCTAGCACAACTTCTGCATAAGGGTCGATACCGCTTGAACTTGAAACACTGCCCACAACCTCGTTAGAATCAGTTTCTTCAGGCGCTGTCACCTCAACATCCGGCGTCAAAATCGTATATACGCCATTTGTGAAAGTTATGTTATAGTTGTCTGCCGAGCCACTAATTGTAATAGTATACTTGTCTGCCGTATCGCCATTCGCACGAGAAATATCGATGCTAATCGCAGTAGCAGTATCGCTTCCAACTAGACCGCTAATCGTATAAGTAAGCTCTTCATCACTTTTTAACGAACTAATCGAATCCGCAGCAACACTCAAGTTAGCTTTTGCAACGCTTATTGTAACTTCTACGCTTGCACCGTTGTAGTTAGCGCTTTCAACAACCGAAATTGTAACTGTGTAAGAACCAGTGTTTACATCTGTGAATGTGTTGTCTCTGTAAACGATTGAACTTTCACTGTGGTTGATTGTCGCACCGCTTTCAATAGTTTGTTCGCTGCCGTTATATGTGTAAGAAGTTTCAACATCTGTTGTTGTTATTACTGTATCTGCTTTTGCAACGCTTATTGCAACTGTCGTGCTTGCCGCTTTGTAGTTAGCACTTTCAGCAACAGAAATTGTTATTGTGTAAGAACCAGTGTTTACATCTGTAAACTTATTATCGCTATAAGCTATTGAACTTTCACTGTGGTTGATTGTCGCTCCGCTCTCTACTACTTGCTCTACTCCAGTGTATGTATAATTTAGCTCAACATCTGTTGTTGTTATTACTGTATCCGCTTTTGCAATTGTGAATGTGAATGATGTAACTGCTCCCTCTGCCCACTCGTAGTTATCTTCATCTTTCAATGTAACCGTAACCGTATATTCGTCAGCATCTGTTTGAGTTGCATTTTCAGATATAGTATATAAATCACTTTCTGCTAGAGTATATATTTGCTCATTTCCGCTATAAGTGAAAGTTGCCGTGTCCGCTGTTGGCGCTGTTACTGTCGCTTTGGCAACTGTAATCTCAACTGTCACGCTTGCACCGTTGTAGTTGTCGCTCTCGTCTACTGAAATTGTAATTGTGTATGAACCTGTGCCAACTGCTGTGAATGTGTTGTCACTATAAACTATACTGCTCTCGCTATGATTGATTGTAGCACCACTGTCAATAGTCTGTAATATACCACTATAAGTGTAGCTTGTAACTACATCTGTAGTATCTATAACTGTATCTGCCTTAGCTACTACAACACTAATTGTAAGTGCAAAGTTCTCGTAGTTACTGCTGTCGGCATTGTATACTGCACTGTAGCTAGCTGTGCCAGCTGTTAGAGATGTATTGCCAGTTTCCCAACTATAATTGTCACTCAAATCCACATCGGCTAATGTCAATGTTGTAGTGTATGTTGTACTAACCTCTGCGTGAGTTATATCTGCGTAAGTTGCCTTAGCTACTGTTACATCTACTGTAGTGCTAGCACCATTGTAGTTGTCGCTATCTGCAACTGTAATAGTAACTGTATAACTACCTGTGCCAACAGCTGTAAATGTGTTGTCGCTATAAACTATACTGCTCTCGTTGTGGTTAATCTCTGCTCCGCTGTCAATAGTCTGTAATTTACCACTGTATGTGTAGCTTATAGCTACATCGGTAGTATCGATAACTGTATCTGCCTTAGCAATAGTAAATGTATAGCTTAGTGCTGTAACTGAGCCATCTGACCAGTAGCAGTTGTCTACAAGAGTTACTGTCACGGTGTATGTATCTGCATTTGTCTGCTTGTTTCCACTAACAGTGTATAGGTCTGTGCTACTAATGCCGTATGTCTGCTGATTACCAGTGTATGTGTATGTAGTGCTATCTGCTGTAGGTGCTGTAACACTATAGTATGCATACAGTGTTATGTCACCAAATGAACCAGCAGCAATGCTAGTAACTTGGTCACCATCAGCATCGTACCAACCCAAGAACCCTGCGCCAGTCACTGTAGCATCTGCCAAAGTGATAGTTTCATCTTCTATAGTGTATGTAGCTACATTGCTATTAGTAGTGATACTGTCTACTGCTACATATGTGATAGTGTAGCTATTCAGTGTCCATTCGGCTGTTAAAGTGATATCGTCTGTAATAGCTGTATCAAAGTCAAATGCTGTGGCACTACCTGAAGTATACCAACCGTCAAATGTATATCCATTGTATGTAGGAGCTATTGGCTCTGTTACAGTGCTGTTGGTGTCTACTACACCAGTAGATACAGTACTGCCACCATTGCTGTCAAATGTCACATTGCTAATAGACACTAGTGTTAGTGTAGTGCCATCCTGCGAAACATTCACACGATAGCCACTATTGTCACTAGATATCGAACCCTCGCATGCTGTATCCCATGTTGTAGATATATTAGCAGTAGCACTAGCCATTGTCACGCCAATCGTGCCACTAAAAGCATTTTCTGCGTCAAAAGCGATAGTTAGTCCACTTGATAGATAGATATTATTAGCAGTTCCGCCTGACAATGCACCGTCAGTTATAGTTCCACCTATTACATTACCAGTAACATTTGCAGTGCTACCAACTGTAAGCGTACCCGTATAATAATTAATTCCACCACCAGTACCCGCAGTGTTAGAATAAATGCTACCACCTGTCATGTTCATTATGCTTTCATACACATCAACACCACCGCCAACACCGCTAGCAATATTATTATATATCTCACCGGCAGTCATATTTAATGTAGCGTGATCAATTTCAATACCACCACCATCACCGCTTGCAACGTTTTCATATATTTTTCCACCCGACATATCCATTGTACTATACACCAAGTAAACACCCGCACCATATACGGCAGTATTATCACATATTTCGCCACCCGAAAATTCCATTGTGCCATATAAATAAACACCGCCACCACAACCGATAGTTTGATTGTTCGAGATTAAACCGCCAGACATAATAAATGTTCCGCACGCATAAACACCGCCGCCACCACCATCTGCGGAGGTTGCTTGATTACCTGTAATTTCACCACCGGTCATTGTGAAAGTATTTGTAAAGTAAATACCACCCGCCATAAGTGCTGTGTTGTTAGAAATTTTAGCAGTGCCTGACATTTTGAAAGTTCCAAAGCTTATTACACCACCAGCATAATATGCTTGATTGCTAGAAATCTCACCACCACTAAAATTGAATGTATCTTCTTCGTTAATATAAACGCCACCGCCATATCCAGATAAGGCTTTATTATTGGAGATATTACCACCACTCATTACAAATGTATTTGGAGGATCTATTATATCTGCATCGTTTGAGTCCATTGTCAACGCACCAACAAATACGCCCCCGCCACAAGAGCTAACACTATTGTCTGTTATACTTCCGCCTTCCATAATAAAAGAACCATGATATTGATAACCCTCGCCCGCAGTATATGTACTTTCACTTATGTATACTCCACCACCATCATAAGCCTCGTTGTATGAAATTTCGCCACTTTTTAATGTAAATTTGCCATTAAGATATACACCACCGCCATAGCTACTTGCAGTATTATGTGAAATTTCACCACTATACATAGTAAATTCAGCATCTCCGCATGCATATACACCGCCACCAGATGCTTTTGCTGTATTATATGTAATTATGCTATCATACATATTAAGGATAGACTCTATACCCGAATAGACACCGCCACCGCTACTTGCAATATTGCCACTTATTGTTACATTTTCAAGAGTTAATGTTCCAGCATTGTAAATTCCGCCTCCATTAGTTGCATTGTTGCCACTTATACTACCGCCTGACATTGTTAGCGTGCCATCATTATAAATTCCGCCACCGTATCCGTCATTGTTACCGCCAGTGATTGTGCCTGTGCTGCCGCTGTCAGTAATGGTCAAATCAACACCCGAATTAACCTTGATAACATAACCATTAGAAGTCAAACTTGATAGTCCACCATCGATTGTATGTCCATTCAAGTCAAAAACAATTGCGTTAGTGCCGGTGAATTCGTAACCATATCCAGTTACATCAGCATATAGTGTCAATGTTCCGCCGCTTGAATTTACCGCTTCTAGTGCTTTATCAAATGTTGTATACTGTGTAATTATATTACCTACTTCAACTTCATAAGCATAATCAACCCAATTTATAGCAATATCCCAAGTTTCAATTGGTTCAGCCCCAGCTATTGTTTCGGTGTCATAAAATTCAAGCTTCACACTTGTTATTGTATTATCAATATATTTTAAATCATAAAGTGCCCCATCATACGAGCCTATAAAAGAATATGCTGTAGAACTATCATTATTGAAAGTAACACTAACAGCGTATTCTTTTCCTTCAGAGTCACCACCAAACCCATGACAGACCCCAAAAATTATTTTATTATCATCATTGTTTAACACATAAACTTCTTCTGGATTGCTATAATAGTAATCACCATCAAAATATGCAAATTTTGATGCATCTGGAGATTCTATTTCAAAATCCACACTATAAGTTTTTGTTGTTGCGCTATTTTCGGCTAGAACTTTAATGCTTGCCTCATCCCCATAGTAGTCAGCTATCGCAGTATTATTTTCAGATATTGTAGCATTGCTATCGTTACATGTGCCTGAAAGCGTTATGATAGCATTTTTTTCTGTACCATATGGCAACCAAACCTTATAAGAATATGTTTCTGAGTCAAAGTTTTCTATTGCAATTTCTTCACCATTTGCTACCGTATAACTTAATACACTCAATGTTGCATCACTACTTCCTTCTGCTGGAACTTCACCTACCGCTATCGTAAAAATTGCATTGTGAGAACCCCACTGAATAGTAGCATCCACTCCATCATAGCTTGCTACCACTTGAAAGCTAACAGTTTGGCTAGCAACTTCAGAGCTTGGTGTGTATGTTATATAAGGCGCAACCGTTGGACTAAATGTAACATCTCCAAAATCGGCAACCCCATCTATTGCATCAAATTCAGCTCTAAACTCGACATTCTGAGCTTGATCGGCAGCCTCTTGACCTGAACTATTTAAAACCTGAAACCAACATGTATCACTACCGCTTTCTCTTATCAGCGGTATATCATAATATGTATACGCCTCTGCTTCTGTTGTGCCACTTGCCGAAGCCGGTGTTGCCTCACCTTGTGTTGGTGTGGTAACAAAAGGCACTTCGGTTACATAATATGAAGTAGCATAAGCTGTTTCACTTGATGTAAATAATAACGATGCCATTGACGCAACTGCTAAAATAAAAACTAGGCAGATTAATAGTCCGCCTCTAATACTTTTTTGTACCATTTTTGCTCTAAATTTTCCCATACTAATCACCTCAAATCATTTTTTAAATACTTAAATTATCTAAACAATCTTTTCCATAAATTCATGCTGTATGATTTCAGCATTTACATCTTATAATTTATAATGTGTAAATAATTCATCATGATATATAACACATTATAACATTTAAATTCATAAAAAACAAGTAATCGATTAAAAATATATCTTTTTTTGAAAATTATATATTCATTTTACCCCATTATTCATTTAATAAATTATAAGATGTAAAACATTTAGCATTATAAATCTTAAGTATGTAATGTTTTTAATCACTATTATTGCTTTTGCAAAGACGGTTTATTGCCTTCTTTTTTTGCTGCATTGAAGTATGCACATATCGGTCAAGCGTTATTGAAGTTTTGCTGTGACCTAATAATTCAGATAAAGTTTTTATGTCTACTCCACACTCTAATGCTCGGGTGGCAAAAGTGTGGCGAAGTGAGTGAAACCCTTTGTGTCGGATATTCAACTTTTTAAGCATTGATTCAAAGATATATTGGTAATGACGAACTTGCATTTGTTTGCCGTTATTATCTATAATGTAATCACTATTGCTTTGCTTTTTATGGGCGTGCAGTAGCTTTTTTATTTTTATAGCGATTGGAATTTCTCGATTAGAGCTTTGAGTTTTGGGACTGTCGTTCTCTTGCTCCCACTTCCCATTATCTTTTTTTAGCATATAAGTTGTTTTGTTTACTTTTATAATGCTTTCTCGCTCGTCAAAGTCTTCCCATTTTAGTGCCAATAGTTCACCAATTCTTACTCCTGTATATAGTGCCAACATAACACCAAAGTACTTTCGATTAGTGTCTGAAAACATTTCAATCTTTTGCTGTTCTTCTTTTGAGAAAGCCTCAACCTTTTTTATAGCTTTTTTCTTTTGGCGAACCCCAATAAGCGGCGATGCACCGATATACTTGTTCATCACAGCATAATTCAAACCCATCTTTAACACCGACAAGATTAAGGTTATAGTTCCACTGCCCAAAGCCTTTCCAGTGTTTTTGTTCCCACGCTCACCCAAAACAATAACATACTTTTGCAAATCTTTTGTAGTAATATTGCTTACTTCCATATCTACAAAATACGGCTTTATATGTACTTTCACAATATGCCGATACTGTAAAAATGTTCGCACTTTTACCGTACCATTCACACTATCCAACCATTCATCCAATAATTCTTCTAATTTCATTTTATCTCCTCGTATATTTGTTTCTTTCAATTATAACAATTTTCCACTTAAATTTTACACAAGAAAAAATCGACCTACTATTGTATACCGACTTGAATAGCGTTTTTATTTAAGTTTTATTGATAAAGTTTAGTTGCCATCTTTTTTACTGTCGTCCATCTTGTTTTGTATAATCGAAACAACAATTTACCCTCATCTGCCATAGGGTTATAGTCAACACTAGTAGCAAAAGGGTCTAATAGTTGACGATAAATCATTTTTTCACTTGAACGAATATCTCTTATTCGCTCCAAAAGCTCTTTTAAATATTTTATGCGGTTAAATGATTGATTCATATATACACTTGACATATTGACATAAAATTAGTATGATTATATTGATTTATTAAGGAGGGATTTTGTATGTTATATAGATCACTTACAAAGAACGGAGAGAAGGTTTCGCTACTAGGATATGGCTGCATGAGGCTACCGAACAAGCGCGGGAACATAGATAAGGAATTGGCATTTGAGCAGATGCGTTACGCATATGACAACGGCGTAAATTATTATGACACGGCGTATTTTTATCACGGCGGAAAAAGTGAAGGCATACTAGGCGAATTTGTAAAGCGCAACGATATAAGAGATAAGATATACATCGCAGACAAGTTGCCCTTTGCGCTCACCAACAAGACAGGGAGCATAATAAACATATTCAACAACCAGTTAAAAAGGTTGGATACAGAATATATTGATTTTTATTTAATGCACGCGCTGGGTAGTTTTGCCAACTGGGAGAGGTTAAAAGAGCTTGGAGTAGTGGAGTTTATCGCAGAAAAGAAGCAATCTGGGCAAATAAAGAACATCGGATTTTCGTTTCACGGCAAGCAAGAAGAGTTTATGAAAATAATCGAAGATTACGAATGGGATTTTTGTCAAATACAGTACAATTATTTAGATGTAAACTATCAAGCAGGAAGAGCGGGACTCGCGCGCGCCAAAGAGTTAGGAATCGGAGTAATCGTAATGGAACCCTTGCGAGGTGGAGCGTTAGCTGCAAAAGCACCCGAAGCGGTTTTGAAATTATTGCAAGAAAAAGAAGGCAAAAAGAGTGCGGCATATTGGGCATTGCGATTTGTAATGAACCACGAAGGAATCGGCACGGTACTAAGCGGAATGAATGATGTCAAGCACATTGCAGAAAACATAGCAGTTGCAAGTGTGACAACAGAAAATTCAATGAGCGACTACGAACACGGAGTAATCGACGAGGTAACCGCAATATATAAAGAACTTATGAAAGTGCCTTGCACGGGATGCAACTACTGTATGCCTTGCCCCGCTGGCATAGAAATCCCATCAATCTTCAGCCAATACAACAGCAAATATTTCTTTGGAAAGAATAAAATGCGCGAAACGCAATACATTGCACGCAGTGTGGGTTTAATAGGTGGCAAGAAAATGGGCGCAAACGTATGTATCAAATGCGGAAAGTGCGTATCAAAATGCCCTCAGTTTATAGATATCCCCACAATGCTACAAGAAGCACACAAAGATTTTGATAACAAACTGCTACGAGGAGCAATGACTATTGCCGCCAAGTTCGTTCCAAAACAAAAATAGCAACACAACAATACATAAAAATAGGCTGTAATAAATGAGTTATTACAGCCTTATTTAATAATATAATCTTCGTAAATTTACGTGCGTGATATACGAGTTTTTTTGTAATGTTGGTCATATATATACTTGCCGAAAAAGAATGCAATGCACGCTTCCCCTATGTAGCTTGGTACAAACATAGTGTTTGGGAACAGCGCAGAGCCTAGCCCCGACATTACGCACATCACCGCGGTTGCGATAAAAATATTGTAGTCTTTGAGATATTTAATTGACACTATGGAGCCCGCAATCATAGGGATTAGTGACCCAAAGTTCATAAATTGCAAAATAATAACAGCGTACAAATAGGTATTTGATTTATCGATACTTAGCTGAACAACGCCGCCATAGGTCTTTTGATAAACTGGTGAAGTAAAGATTGAAACGATACCACTAATAATAACAAAAGCCACAAAAGCATAAGTAATAATGGTATATTTTTTATGTAGCAGTTTGCCAGAATCGCGGAACACTTGAAGTGCGTACACAAACAAAAGTGGTGTAAGTAGGCTATGGAAAACGTGGCGCATAAGTGACAATCCATAAAACGCATCAAATGGTTCTAGCACCGAACCAAGGGCTGTAATAAACATATCATAAAACAAGCCAAAGCTAACCAAGCATACAATAATAAACAACTTGTCTTTTGATTTCACAAAAAGCACAAGGTTCCCTATAAAAATAGCGAGTAGCAAAAAAGCAAACACATAGCAATAAGCTGGATTAATTGATTCAATAAAAGCGTCCATACAGTCCCCCTATACTAGCAATTGTATCATACAACCCTAAAAAAGTCAACCTACATATTAAGCTTGAAGTCAAACAACTCATCTCTAATCTCATTCATAGCGGGGTGACCCATATCGCGCACGCGCAACAAAACCCCCGTAGGGTAGCCAACAGTAATGTGATATACATTTAACAAACGCAAGTGGCGCATAACTCCAATCGAGTGATAAAGCAATGCACGCATATAATGAAGCGCAAAATTCTTGTTATACTCCGCAGGAATCCACAAAGTGGGGCTAACTGCAAGCCTGGTAGGCACATAATCTTCTACACCCGCCCAATCATCCTCATGACAAGAATAATTTCTGCATCCGTGCATATAAAACTCATATGGCCTCATATTAGCACAAGTCTCTTCGCTAGTGAAAAGAACAAAATTAAGCGCTATAATATCATTGTCTCTCTCGTCAAGATCATTAAGCGCCTCAAACCACTTAAAAAGAATCCGCATATTATCAGAAATAATTTTGGGATCAAAACGATCGAACATACGCACCTCCTCGAAAACCTAAAAGTCCCCCTCATCAACAACAATATACCATATATCGAAATCCTTGTCAAGAGATTTCAATAAATAAATAAACATTTGTTCATAATTTTTCACTACCCCAAACCCCCTCTATTTCTTCATCATTTCTGAAACTTCCCACGCAAAAAAACAAGCACCACGCGGGTGCTTGTTATATGTTTGTATATATTAAACTTTTATTGTTATTTTTTACACCATGGGTCTATTTGCGATACAGATTCATCCATATCTAACCAGCTCCTAGCACAAGCTAAATCTAAACCATCATCCACATCAACGCTAGTTCTTTTATCCATGATATATTTATATGGATTGGTGCCATGAAAATATTTCCACTCTATCATTTTTTTTCTTGGTGCAATCAAAATGCCATCTGTTACAAAATAGTATGGCTTTAATTGTTGAGATGGAACATGTTTTATGCCTAATTCATAGTTTATTGGGCCATCATCATCCCACATATAACGCTTAAATGATTCCATTGAAACAAGAGAATCAAAACCCTGCTCTAAGGCAATCAAGTATGCTTGTATAGCTTGCTCATAGTCTTTAGGTGCAACCAATGGCGCAGTACATGTAGCCCACAAAACATGATCACCTGCAACATTCATGCAACAATGTTCTACAACTTCGCCAAAAGTCTTTGTCTTTTCATCACAAAATTCTAGATCTCGTTTGTGTGCAATTGCACCTTCTGCAACTGCCATCTGCAACATTAAATCGGAATCAGAAGAAACAACTATATTTGTTATTTCTTTAACCCTTTGCAATTGCCTAATTTTGTTAACTAATAAATTAGTCCCTGCAAATGGGGCAATATTTTTGTTCTTTAGGCGTCTACTGCCCTCTCTAACTGGTATTATTGCTGTTATACTCATGTTGTACTCCTTTATTTTTTTATTTTACTTGCTATTTCTTTTAAAGTTTTTTCATATTTAGTTTTGATCTTTTCAAAATCTTTGTTTCCACTTTCAGTATATTGCTCTATACACTCAAATGCATATTGATAATATTCATCAAAATAATGCAACCGATGCGGACCCCACTTGTGAACAGTTTGCCCTAAGCAACCAGACAACATCTTGATTCTTGCCACATCACCTAAATATTTACATAGTAAATTTGTTGTAGGTTCTATTAAATCTGTAGCTTCTGGTGAAATTTCCGCACTATAATGATAACTTTCTATAGTCCATTTTTCCCTATTAAGCATCTTATCCACAGGATATGCATCTAAAACAATTATTTTATCTTTTGGATATACTTGCATAATTGATATAGCTAAATGTTTCACTGCATTTTCTATCAAGTTCAAATCAAAAAGATCTGATTTGACTGTTTCTTTTGGAACGTTAAATGTTTTCTCTTTCATCACATGTGGCTCTAATTGCTTAAAAGTCATAGTATTTGATGTAAGTATTTTTGTATCACCTTCACCAAAAACTCTTATAGGATGTCGAATATCTCCTAAATCTATCAAAATATATTCACTTTTGTTAGACAAAATTTCCATTAAGCCTGTGTTGTTGATTTCATGAACGGAACATTTATATTTCCATCTGTTAACTTTAGTTGCCAGCAGAACTTCTTCATCTAGCGTTATCTTAATCGATTTTGGGTTTAAATGCGTAACAATTGGATTTTGAAAACTTACAAATTTATTAATGCTATATTTTTTCTTTATATCACAAAATCCAAATACATCTCGAGGGATACAGCATCCTAATATATTAAAACTATAGGGTTCATATCCAACATGTGAAATATTAAAACATCCATCAAACTCAACTAAACCTTGCATCTCTTTATCCATAATATCAATGCGGGTCCCAAGTTTTTTTCTAACTTCTCTTTGTTTAATATCTTTAATAATATAAGCTATATCTTTATCTAAAGCCAATTGCCTTTTGCGCAGTCTAAATAGCTCTAGCTTATCTTCACTTAATGGCTCTGCTGAAAATTCAATTCCACAACAAAGCAATGTTCTTTTAAATGAAAAATTTTTAATCTTATTTAAATCATCTTGGTTATGTGAGTATATATATATATATTCATCCTCTAAATCATATACACATTTTTCACTTATTGCGACTTTCCTAATTATTATCGGTATTATATTATCAAGCAAATGGATTCCTTTAGCTAATATTTCGTCTATATGTTTTGTTATTACATATATGTTGTGCATCCAGCTAAACATTTTAATGCATTCATATATTCCATCTACCTCTTTCCGCCAACACAATTCATCCATAATTACATATTGATTATGCTCTGCCCATTTAATCCACGTTGAGCCATTGAAAATAGACTGTGGATACAAATCCATCAAATGGTTAAATATGCCTACTCTGCTAAAATGTTTATCCTGAAAAAGTCCTTTTCTAATTTCATTAGCTACATCAAACTGAATTAATTTAGGGCTGGCTAGATCAATATATCTTTTATCTAACGATAATGCATTACACGATTTACCGAATTCTTTTGACAAATATATCTTCACATTTGCACTAACGCTTGGCATCATATTGTAGCCTAAAATATCTGACTCTTCAGTTGATATTATATCAATATTCTTTATGTATTTTTTATACTCGTTTGCTTCGCGCATAGAACTATTCAATCTTAATAGTTTTGTTCCTTTTCCATAATAATCACAAAGCAATGCTATTGCCTTTGGGTTTGTTTCACATACATATTCACCATCAACCTCTATGATAGTTCCATATTCTTTGTTGTTTACAACAGACAGTCCGAAATCCATACATAATGCATTCTTTTGTTCGGCTCTTAATAATTCCAAATAACTTACATAGTTTGAACTTTCACACTCTTTATATAAATTATATTTACTCCTCAACGAAAATGCCAATGGATATTTTGATTTATCAGACTCTATTTGTTGTGATAACAAAGATTGGTTTGTGGTACTAGTCAAACTAGTATAGTTTATAGAAAGACTTTTCAAATAAATTGCAAAATCTGTATACTTACTAGCAATAACAATCGAGGTAACTTGCCTGATATCTAATTGCATACTTGCAAATTCCTTACTTAAATATCGTGATATTGTTGCTACACATTCACCATCTGACAAATTATTAGCAGACCCATCTTCAGCCAAAAACTTTGGCAGGTAAATCACTTTACTAAAATACTTGCTTACATTATATTCTTGCAATTTCTTATCTTGCACAATTAATATATTTGCATATTCTTTATCAACAATGCTTTTGGCAATACAATTAACCAATCCTTTAAAATCCTTGCAACAATAGATACAACTCCTATTATTAGCAATCCTTTTATTGAAATCAACTTCTTCATATAAATATGCTTTGCTTGCCTCGATATCAATACCCAAATATTTTAGATGCTTATTTAACTTATATTTGCTTAAATCACACTCTAAATTTTTGAAACAAACATATAAGAATTCATCTTTCAATGAAGCAAGCGTATTTGTTTTTGTTGCAGTTTTTGAAATTTTTATATTTGTCAAACAATCTAGTATTTCAGGATATTCTGCGTTACAAAATGCAAAATTGCTTTGCGAATTAATAAAACACGTAATAAAACTGACTTTTGCTTGTTGCAAAATATCTAATAGCTTATTTGCCTTTTTTATATCTTTTGCATACAAATCATCAACAATTAATAAACTATTCTCAAGGCTAGAATCATTTTCATAATTTTTGATTGCAACATATTTGAATTTTTCATGTCTTCGAACCATGTTTTCTACAAGCTGATAACTAATGCCAAAACAATATATGATTGCAATGTTATTATTAATGCAAAAGCCTAAATCAATAGCCACGTTTAATTTATGTAGTATGTTAAAGTGATAGTATATTTGATCTCCTACCATAGTTGTAACATCCTCAGACTTTTCAAAAATCCCGTGTGTGCTAGCTGAAACGGTCGACAAAACTTGATTAGCTTTAAATCCGTCAACAATACGAAGATAATCTGACGGGAAACTAGGATTGACAACTAACGCATCTTCGAAATATTTCTCACAATCTGACTTATCAATTCTACTTAAAGGATGTGGCTTTATCATCAACATGTTGTTTTCTTTGATAAAATAGTCTACATACGTTTGATACAATTCTGCCGCATACTGTTTTACATTAGGATAATCTCTTATTAACCACTGGCTAGAGGTTAAAAGTAAGGAATAAGTTCCTTTTTTAGGCTTAATTTCTCCAAAAAAGAAAATCAACTTCTTCTTATATTCGTTAGAAATCTCATCTGCCTTATTTGCAAAATCAAAAATCACAGCACCTTCAATGTAATTCGATAAAGGGCTAATTATTTTTGTGCAATATGGTGTATCGCCATCGGCAGCACCATATTTTATCATTACATCAGCATAAGACTGCCAAATCTTTGGCAAAGTTGCAACACGTCTTCTTGCAAATTCAAAAAAGTTTTTTGGCAATTCATAGAAAAAATAATGCTTTTTCTTCATTGCTAAATACACTGCAAATGAATGAAATGTATCTACACCAGAATATATAGCATCGAAAGAATTTATATCAATCTTATTATCCACAAAAAAACTGTCAAAATATTTAATAATAGACTGCTCGCATTCTGTTTCTGACTCTGCGGTATAACCTACACCATCATAATAAAGATAAACTTCATCAAAAATCCCTAGCTTTTGTAAATTTTTTATTTTATCCTTTAGTCCACCTAAGTGAGAATAACCTGCCATCAAAATTGCAGGTTCATTTTTGTGTACCGTTAGCCTATGTGTAATTACCCTAACAATATTGCCTAAGTGATAAGCTTGATATAGAATCATTTTTTTCTCCTTTTAAATCTCACTCATATTAAAATTATATTGTACTATTTTTTAGATTTCCATTGCTTGTATTTAGTTTTAAACATTTTGTGGTCAAAGAAAAACATAAATATGGCTCGTTTCCATCTAGGCAAGTCATCAAAATATCCTTTGTTGTATACATATAGTTCCTGATTTGATACAGCATCTTGCGTTGCTGCAACTGCTTGTGGGATTGTGGTGTTTACTCTTTTATAATAAGCCCACATTTCTAAAAATGGTATTTCTTGTTTTCTGCCATACACTTCATCTTCAAGCTTTGTGTGCAAGAAAATATAGCTGTCAAATTCTCTGCAACTTGCCAAATAATCAAACAAGATTGCATTAAAATGTGCTGGTTTAATTGCAAGATCCGCGATATTTTCTCTAATGGCATTTATGTAATCTGTGCAGAAATCAAGTGCGCCTTGTTGCAATATCAGTACTGGATAGTCATCATCATATGTGGTTCTTTTCTTTTCGCAACGTGGGATAAGTTCACCGCTTTCAATATCATAACCTACGCAAGATCCGCATGTTTCTGACAAGAAATATTCAATCACTATGCCCGATACTTTTGGCGTATAGTCTAAATATGTGAAGATATTAAAATTGCTTGTGTTCGCAATTTTTTCAGCACCACTTGAGCTATGAACATAACAACCATCTATTTGTGTTCCACTTAATCTGTTTATGATAGCCAAAAGTTTTCCGCTATAACCAATATCAAATGTTAGGCTATCATCTGTAAATATTTGTCCAAACAATTGTTTTAGACTACTCAATTTAGCATAATATGAATCCTTGTCAAAAGAAACATTTAACATTGTCTTTATGAAATTAATGTATTTTTCTTGACTTGTGAATTTTTTATCTAAGCTTATATATTGTCTTTTATATAAATTTTCTATTTCTTTTGTCAATGGTTTTGTTACATCTTTTAACAATGCTAACAATGATTTTGGTGTGTGTGCGCTAATTTCTACATAACTTGATAGGTTATAAAAATCTTTCTCGGTTTCTGCCATATATGGTAAAAGTGCTTTCCTTGAAGTGTAGAAATATTCTGTCTGTATATCTAAGCCTCTTTGTTCAATAATGATATCTGTAACTTTTTTAACCAAGTATCCATCACGTGCTAAAAATACGATCTTCTTTTTGTTTTGTTTGATTGCTGTTTCTACTACCCAATGGCTTAAGCTAAATGTAAATGAACCTACGGCATTATAGCCCAACATATAAGGATCACCGTTAAAGTCTGAAATACGATTAATTGGCCTATAAGGATTATCATAAAACTTGTTGGCAAGTTGTTTAAACATGCTTCTAACACTTAATTCTTTAAGCATTACAGAATTATCTACGATAGAAACGCCTCTGTTTTCAAAATTCATTTTGATGTTGCCAGCATATGTGGTTTGAATTTTATTTTCAATAACTTCATTTGCTTTAGGTAAAAATGCAGTTTTAATGCCTAGTGCTGCCGCTTTTTCTATATCAATACCCCATGTATCGCCGATATGCAACATTTCTTTAGGTTTTATTTCTTCACACTTCAAAACATATTCAAACAATGAACCTGTTGCTTTTAATAAATTTTCTGTTGAAGACAAATAGAAAGAATCGTACATATCTTCGTCAATGCCAACTTTTGTGAGCATTGCTTTTACAGTTTCTTCTTCAAGATACATGTCAGAAACTAAAATAACTTTTTTGCCAATTGCTTTTGTAAACTCTAAAAGTTCTCTGCCATAATGCCTAACCTTAATATTTGCTAATTCTGTAGATATTTCAAGTGCTTGCAACTCATGAACAATATCATCACTAAATGAAAACATAACTCCGAATTGCTTGTATATGTCTGTCAATGAGATATCTTCTGCTACGCCACCTAAAATGCGCCTTGCAACTTCTTCTGCTGCTAATCTCATTTGATAAAAATTATTTTCACCATTAAGACCCATAATTTTGTTTGCAGAAACTTCCATAATATTAAATGTGTCATTTGGATTCCATACTTCTCTAATTAACAATGTGTCAAAAATATCAAAGCTGATAATTTTGTGCTCTTTTTCGGCAATGTATGCTTTCATATTTTCATATTCAGGGCGCCACTCTGTTTTACACTCGTAATAAAAATTATCTAGTGCCAAAATTTTTGTTAATTTCTTTTGAGCAAATCTTTCTTTTAGCAAATTTGCCATATCTGAATTTTTTGCAAACTTATCTAGTGCCAAATTAGACCACATTCTAAAATATCTATCTTTAAAAACTTTAAATTGTACTATTCTTTTTTTGCTTGCTTTAGTTGTTTTTAAAAATGTGGCTAAAAAATCAAAAACATCTGCTATACTTTCAATGTTTTTTGTTACTTTTTCTTCGCTAAATATATCGCCTGTTGATGCCTCTTTATGTCTGTAATAAAAATAGCAATCCTCATCAATGAAATTAACCTTTTGCGCAAATGAATATAAAACTGTAGAAAAAGCAATATCTTCTACCATTATTATATGTTTATCTAGCTTTTTAAGATAGGGCAAAGCTTTATTCCATAATTTTTTTGTATATATTTTATTCCACATTGTATGCCAAAAATAACAACTGCCACCTTGCTCAAAAAAAGCATCTGCCACATTTTCTGAAACTAGTTCTTTGTTTACTTTTGTAAAACTAGCAAAGGCATTAAATGTATATTTCCAGTTTGCCTCATCAATACTAACAGTATTGCCAATTACGATATCACTATCGTTAGTTTCTGCTTCTTTCGCTAATAATCTAAACCAATCTATAGCAATTGTATCATCTGAATCTACAAATGCAATGTATTTTCCAGTTGCTTGTTCTACACCTGTAATTCTTGCCTTGTATAATCCCTCATTTGTTTCTTTTGATATAA
>JAWXUT010000135.1:0-3787 GCA_044426075.1 Bacillota bacterium | reverse complement strand
AAGCAACTTGTCAAAATGATCCTCGTGTTCTTCAAGAATACCCATTGCAGTTTCTACACAATAATTACATATTTGTAGCCCAGTAGGTCCGGTAACTAACATATCAACCGTGTCACCCGTTCTGCCACAAAACATACATACGTTTTCCATTTCTATCATTTAAACTCCTAATACTATGCTTCCGCTCTGTTGTGGAATACTTTATCCACTATGCCATATTTCATTGCTTCTTCTGCTGACATATAATTGTCGCGATCTGTATCCTTTGATACCTCTTTTATGTTTTTACCCGTTTTTTCTGCGAGTATTGTGTTCAATTTTAATTTTATTTTGTCAAGTTGCTTAGCAACAATCATCACATTGCTTGCTTGCTGCATACCTGTGCCACCCAATGGTTGGTGTATCATAATTTCGCTGTTTGGCAATGAAAATCTCTTGCCTTTTGCGCCAGCTGCCAATAAAAAGGCTCCCATTGATGCTGCCATACCTACACAAATTGTGCTTACATCGCACTTAATGTAGTTCATTGTATCAAATATAGCTAGCCCCGCAGTTACACTGCCACCTGGACTATTTATATATAATGAAATATCTTTATTTGGGTCTTTTGTTTCCAAAAATAGCAACTGACCAACCACTAAACTAGCTACGTGATCATCAATTTCTCCACTTAACAATATGATTCTATCTTCTAACAACCTAGAATATAAATCATATGACATAGTTCCTTTACTTGTGGTTTCTATTACCGTGGGGATTGGCAAGTATGCGCTTTTAATGTTATTCATAAAACCTCCTAACAATTAACAATATGGATTTTAAAGTTTTTTATACCATATATTTTTACATAGGGACCTGATAATTATACCAAGTCCCGTAAAAAATTTTATATTTATTTTGTAATTATGCGATTGTGTTTACTGTACGCAAGAATGCAAACAATTTGTCTGCCATAATTTGGTTCATCATTCTGCCTGCATCATACTCGTTTAGGCTCTTTTGAATTTCTTCAATAGTTTTTTCTTGCTCTGCTGCAATTTTCTCTATAGCTGAATCAAAATCTTCCTTCTCAACTTTAATGCCTTCTGCTTTGATAACTGCTTCAAGTACTAGTCTTGTTTTAACTGATTTCTCAGCGTCAGCAGCTCTCTCTTTACGCATATCTTCAATTGTTGTACCAAGATATTTTAAGTAGTCTTCAAGTTGGATACCAGATTGTTGCATACGCATTTTCATATCATCAATAACACGGTCAATTTCTTCTTCAACCATTATTTGAGGAATACTTACTTCTGTGTTTGCTGCAACTGCTTCAATAATCTTATCATCTTCTGCATATGTAGCTCTCAACTCTTTATCTGCGATTAGTTTTGCTTCAAGGTCAGCTTTAAGTTCTGCCAATGTATCAAATTCGCTAGCGTCTTTTGCAAGCTCATCATCAATAGCTGGCAACTCTGTTGCGTGGATTGAATTTACTTTAACTGCGAAAACTGCATCTTTACCAGCAAGTTCTGCTGCGCCATATTCTGCTGGGAATGTAACTTTAATATCACCTTCTTGTCCAATTACCATGCCAACCATTTGATCTTCAAATCCAGGTATAAACATACCACTGCCGATATCTAGGTCTTGTGCTTCTGCTGTGCCACCGTCAAATTTAACGCCGTCAACTGAACCACTGTAATCTAGGTTAACTTTGTCGCCGATTTGAATAGCTCTGTCAGTAATTTCTACCTCTCTGCTTGCTTGGCGTTGAATCTTAACGATTTCTGCATCAACTGCACCTTCATCAAGTGTACGACTTGCTGCTTCAATTGTTAAACCTTTATACTCGCCAAGTGTTGCGGTTGGATAGATTGCTGTTGAAATTACAACTTTTAAACCATCTTCGCTTACTTCTTTAACATCAAGCTCAGGTTTGCCAACTGGCTCAAATCCTTCACCTTCTGTTTGTAGCACTTCACCATAGTACTTGTTTAGAGCAATATCCATTGCGTCTTCATAAAAAGACTCTTTACCAAAACGATTTACAAGAATGTTAAATGGAACTTTACCCTTGCGGAAACCCTCAAGTTTAAATTGATGTTTGTTTTTCTCGTATGCCTCTTTGATGCAAATGTCCCACTCTTCAGTTTCTACACTGATAGCGATTTCTACTGCGGAATTCTCTAGCTTCTGTATTGAATATTCCATGTTATATTAAACCTCCAGATTTATATCTATTATTATATCTTAAAGTATAATAACATAATAGACAATTTTTTGCAAATGATATTGTACTATTTTAAAATTTATTGGCAAAATATATTGCGTTTTGTTGAAACTTTATGTAAAAAAGGTTATACTAGAAGTATGCCAAACGATTATATCACGCTAAAAGCGATTACAACAGAACTTAACACCACCCTTGCTGACGGAAGAATCAACAAAATAAATATGCCAAATAATGAAGAAGTCATTATGGTAATACGTGCGGGTGGAGCAAATCACGCACTATTTATAAGTGCCGCAAGTACTATGCCACGCATTCATTTAACCGAAACAAAGGTTGCGGGCGGAATAGTGCCTTGCAATTTTTGTATGCTGTTAAGAAAACATGTTGTTGGCGGCGTTATAAGTTCGGTTAAACTTTTAAATGCGGATAGGGTTGTTGATATAACGCTAACCTCTAAAAACGAGTTGCACGACTTTACAACATTCCACTTAATATACGAACTTATGGGTGGTGGAAGTAATATAATACTTGCAGACGAAAACTATGTTATTTTAGAAGCAACAAGACGTATGTTTGGTGAAGGCATAAGAACAATTTTGGGTGGACACAAGTATGTTGCACCAATGCAGACAAAATTACATACTGAAGCTACAGAATTACTGGTTGAATTAGATATTGAAGGCGAACCTAAAGATAAAATTCTAAAAGATAAGCTAGTTGGTCTATCTAAAGAAACAATGGCAGAAACTGTAGCTATGGCTACCAAAAAAGCCTTATCTTCGGTTGTAAAGGAATTAAATACAATTTCAGATTCACCTATGTATGACCCTTGTGTGCAAGTTGATACTATGGGCAATCCACTTGGATTTTTTGTAATGCCGTATGCTACAATTGGCAGTGAATGTTGGCAAAAAACCGACTCAATTAACAAGGCTTGTGATGTATATTTCAGCATAACTGGCACCGAAGAGCGTAAAAATAAAGATACAAAAGCGTTAAGGCATAACATAAAAAAAGCAATTTCAAGAGCAGAAAAAAGACTAGCTGCTTGTAGAGAAAAAATCAAAAACACCACTGAAAAAGATAAATTTATGGAGTATGGCGAGATATTAAAATGCAACTTCCATAGCATAAACAAGGGCGATAAAGGTGTGTTATGTTATGATTTTTACAATGATAAAAGCATAACTATCCCTCTTGACCCCAAATTAAGCCCACAAAAAAATGTTGAATTTTACTTCAAAAAGTACAATAAATTAAAAGGTGCTGAAGCTTATGCAACTAAAGATATTGAAGAAGTTCAGCTATTATTGCAGTATTTGCAAAGTTTAGCTGCATCAGTTGAAACATCTAGCACAATTGAAGAGTATAATGAGATTGAAAATATGCTTAATGTTGCAACTAGGCGCGTCCAACAAACCAAACAACAGCACAGAGTTGGGCACAAAAAGGACAGAAAAACCCCTCCAATCACGCTTAAAATTGATGGCTACACTGTTTATATAGGTAAGAATAACCAGCAAAATAATGAAGTTACTTTTAACTATGCTGAAGGTGGCGACTTGTGGCTTC
>JAWXUT010000134.1:0-3807 GCA_044426075.1 Bacillota bacterium | reverse complement strand
AGTAGCGGAGAGTACACGCCAAGTGCATTGCTTGCATCAAGTTATCTGCTTGCGAGGATAAATACAATTTACGCTATGTCTCAAAACTCTGTAGCAGAAACGGGCGAGGAGAGTTTTATAAGCATAGATGTTGCATTGCCAATAATTGCGGGCTTCACATTTTACGACACAAATGGTGACGGCGTTTACAACGAGCGCATAGGTGCACGCGCGGGTAATGTTAAAATTGAATTATATACATATGTTGCGGGAATAACATCATTACTAGGCACATATATGACAGATAGTAGAGGATTTTACAGCATAGAAATTTCATCCTTGTACGCAAATAGATACGATAACTTGTATGTAGTTGCATACACAGATAGCGGATTGACTTTAACTAAGCGTGCAGATGACATTTTTATGATGAGCAATGATGTTAACAGCACAGTAAATAAGAGCGATTATTTCATATTTGAACATCGCAAAAACGTACAGATTGTAAATGTAGGAGTTATATTTAATGAAGAATAAGATAACAGCAATAATATTAATATCAATACTAGTTGGGATAATGGTTTTTACTGTTGGTTGTAATGATATAGATACCGAAACTGAGGTTTTTGAGGCACCAATCATCGAAAATATGCCAGACAACCTAGAAGATTATATGGGTGAACTTGAGTGGATTGACGGCACAGGTGAGGCCACTTCATTTGATTCAACAAAGGCAACAGTTATATTAATAGGTGGCGTTTCGCAGTATGATTATAAATATGAATTTGGTTTAGATTCAGATATTTATGTATATGACAGCACCACTTCTAGTGGCGGATTATCATCTAACGCCAGCCAATATTTGATTTCAGAAAATGGCACTACAGAACTATCTTTTTACTGGTCACGTATGGGATACAATGTTGGAATTTTTCATTACGAGAGTTTTGCTGACGATACAGAAGCTGCGATAAATAACAAAATTTACAACAGCACAGATATGACTTATATTGATAAAGACGGCAATAAAATAACCGAAGCTGATAAGTTGCCAGACTTTAATTTAACCGAGCTTTTGGTTGCACGTTGGTTAGAAGTAGTTGAAGCTAATCCATATAGCTCTGCAGTAAGTTCTTCAAAATCTATGGAAGTGCGTTTTGTAGGCACATCGGTTGGTTCTAATCTAGCGGTTAGCGCGACGGAGTATTTGAATAAAATGTACGATTCTGGCACGCTTGACGGACAATATGTGCCAACAAGAGTAACCCTTACAAATCCATACTTTAGCAACGATTCTTTTGTTGTAAATGGCGCGGATTCAACAGTTACAACAGCGTTGAGTGTAATGGATAGCTCAATTGAGTACTTGGCAACATTGGGTACAATTTTTGAGGTTATTGAAAGTGACGAAGAATTTTTCTTCAGCTATGAAGATGATTACAGTGGCATTGTAGAAACTACAGTTGAAGACGACGACGGCGAAACAACCACAACTTACTCTTTAGGTACAACGGGTGATTCGGCTATATATAATAATATTAAAGAAAATGTTGCCTATTTGAATTTTTCTGAATCCTATAGCGATGAATATACTGAAGAATATGCTCTTTTAGATAGGGCTGTGTTAGATTGGTATTTATATAGTATAGTTGGCAGCGATGACAGCAATATTACAATAACAACAAACTTGGGATACTTTAATAGCAGACCAATGCTAGATGACCGCAACGGAGGGGGTTCACAAACAGTATCTAGATATAGTATTTCTGCGTGGACGCCAACTGTATATGCTCGTGCACAACGCGGGGCAGAGTATGTTATGAGCAGTCGCACATATTCTTCAGGCGTTTACACTTACTATGACTATTCTTTAACTAAACTTGCAACAGAAAATTATCAAGTTTCTGATTTAGAGGGCATTCAAGTTGCCGGCTATGTGTACACAATGCACAGTAAGTCGGATGCAATAAATTACTCTCGAGACAGCATTCTTAGTGGTTTAAATGTTAAAATAACCGTTGAACTAACTTCTTCAACCGTCGTGCTAGAAACAGTAACAGACGCGGGCGGATTTTATTCAATTACAATTCCTTCTGCTTATTATAGTGAATCGATGACTATTGAATTTGTGTCACCTAGCAAAAACTATACATTTGCAACATCACTTTCTACAAGCTTGCAAGACTATATGTATATGTCAATGAATGGCTATACTCCAAGCGATAACGGAGTTGTAGTGTCATTATCAAGCGCAAATTATCTAATCTCAATGGTTAGTTGCGGATTTACAATTGTGGATTGATTATGAGTACAAGCAAAATTGCACAGTTGAAAATTGTTATTAATAACGGCTACAAGTCGGCAAGTTCGGCTGCACAAGCAAAAAGACTTTTTGATGAAGGCAACAAGATTTTGCCCACAACAATTGTAGAAAATAAATGTACAAATAGTTACAAAAGCTGTTATAAAAATGACGATGCTATAATATTTTTAGATAAAGATTTATACCATTTGAGGCAATTAGAACTTATGGGTGTAAGTGTGTTTAACAGTAGTAGGGCGGTTGCAATTGCAGACGATAAAGCCCACACAATACTCACAATAAACGATATAGAAGAAGTGGATGTTCCACGCACAATAATTGCTCCAAAGCTGTATTTTGGGCATCCAAATGAGGCGTTTTTGTATGCTGTTCAAGCGGAATTTGATTATCCTATTGTAGTAAAAGAGTGCTATGGAAGTTTGGGTAAGCAGGTGTATTTAGCTAACAACTTTTCAGAGCTAAAAGAGCTTGCTGAAAATATTGGCGCGCGCCCACATTTATATCAAGAGTTTGTAGCAGAATCTAGCGGCAGAAGTTTGCGTGTTTATGTTGCGGGTGGTAAAGTTGTTGCAAGTGGAAGGTTAACAAGCAGCAATGACTTTAGGAGCAATGCGGATAATGGCGGTACAATGACAGCTGTAAAAATAAGCGAGCGGTTAGAAAGTGCGGTGTTAAAAATTGCAAAACGCATAGGGCTCACATTTGGGGGGATTGATATGTTTGATACAGAAGTTCCCACATTTATAGAAGCAAACAGCAACGCATATTTTGCAGAACTTGAGCGGTGTTCTGGAGTAAATATCGCAAAAGAAATTATTAAAAGTGTTGTAAATAAATAAAGGTAGGGGTTATGTCAGAAATAATTAGTAGTATCACCATTGCGCTAGCCGAATTTTTTGGTAGTAGTTATTTGGCTGTTGGATTGGTATCAATGTTGCCAATGATTGAAGCAAGGGGCGCAATCCCAATGGCGTTGGAACTGGGCATTGAGCCTTGGATAGCTTATGTATTTTGCTGTTGTATGGCGTTTTTAGTTTGCCCTTTGCTAATTTTAACTTTTAAACCGCTTATAGAGTGGCTCAAAAAAACTACACAATTTAAAAAAGTTGCTACGTTTTTATCAGAAAATTTTCAAGGCAAAGCCGATAAAATTGAATATGCTGACACAGCAACCGCTGCACGCCAAACTTTAATTAAAAAGTTGCTAGGTTTGTACGCATTTGTCGCACTGCCTTTGCCAATGACTGGGGTGTGGACGGCTTCATTAGTTGCGTCATTTATGAATTTAAAATGGTACTATACGCTCCCCGTAATTTTTGTGGGAAACCTAACTGCGGGCGGAATTATTGCGCTACTAGCAAAACTTTTGGGCGACAATAGTTACATTATCATATATGTTTTGTTTGCATTTATTTTGATAACAATTGCATCATTTGCAATAACAGCATATACAAAAGTAAAAAAGAAAAAGACGCAAGAAATAGTCTTCACAGACAAAAAGGACG
>JAWXUT010000012.1:0-25732 GCA_044426075.1 Bacillota bacterium | reverse complement strand
GCCACACCCTACGATTGTATGATTTATTCGTGATACCGGCAACGGCGTTTATCCGGCAACGGCTTGTATCGTGCAAATCGGTTGCGGGTGGCAGGGGACTGCCACACCCTACGATTGTATGATTTATTCGTGATACCAGCAACGGCGTTGCAATTTAATATTATTTGTTTCTATTAGAATAATTTCTTCAAGCGTGTTAGATATTCTTTACACTCCATCATATTTTCTTCGCCGAATTGGGTTGAAAGATAGTCGATTAAGCCGTCGATTTCGTCACGGATATAACCTAAGTTCAAGCTTTCAAACTTACGCAATATTTTGTTAGCAAGTACGTAGTCGAGGCCGTCTAGTTCGGTTCCGCCACAACCCACAAATGCGGGGATAAACTCTTTAAGTTGTTTAACAATACGGTTACCAAAAGCTAAGCGGAAGTGCTCAATAACGTAGTTATCAAGTTCTTCAACCTTATCTAGCACATCTTGGCTAACTCTGTGCACGTCTTGCGCCTCTTTAAACATCCCTTCTAAGTGTTTGTAGCTAAGTGTAAGTTCTTCAGCCTCTTCAGCCTCAAAAAATACACCTTTGCTGTTGATGTTAATTGGAATAGCACGGTCATAAACCTTATCGGATATGGCAAAAGTAGAGTCATCGTTGTTAGCAGTACCAATAAACCACATATTTTCTGGCAATATAAACCTACCCTTTTCAATGTGTTTAGGGTCACTCTCCCAACCACTTGGCACAAGGTCAACCACCCAGTTTTTACGTGAAGGCATTTCCAAAATAGAAAGCATTTCAGCAAAATAATATTCAACACGGGCAATATTCATTTCGTCAAGAATGGTGAAGTAAACGGATTCGCTATAAGTAGCCTCATACATTTTTTTAAGAACCTCGGTTTCGTTAAACCTTTTAGTGAACTCGTTGAAGTAACCAAATAGCTCTGTTCTGTCCCTCCAAGAAGGTTGAACTGAAGCAATTGTGGCGGGATTCTTTAAAAATTGACCAAACGCATATGGCAATGAAGTTTTACCAGTACCCGAAATACCTTGCAGTACAATGAGCCTTGTTGTAGAAAAACCTGCAATAAAAAGCCTAATAACCTTAATTTCATAATAAAGTTTAAGCTTGCCAGCGGCAAAATTGCGGAAGCGATTGCAGATTTCTTCTAGCGTGATTTCATTATCATACGCTAAAGGCTCTCTGCCCTCAAATTCTTGATCGATTTCAGTAAGCTTATAGAACCTAGAATCGCCAGTTGCAGCAGCATCAGTAGCTTCAGCTGCAGCTTGTTCTTCTTGCAGTTCACCGCTATCATATTTTGCAACATCACTAAGCCTAAGGGCTAAAATTTTGTCTTTTTCTTTGCCCACTTTTAGCATTTGCTTTTTAAGCTCAACAATCTCGTCAATCAAATCTTGGTTAACAACGGCTTTTTTTGTGCGGTCTAAAAACTTTTTAATGCCAAATACTATAAGGAAGATAATCCCCCCAAGCATAGCAATAAGCACCAGCACAAAGAGTATTGCCAATAGCCAATGCCCAAAATTGAAATTTCCGCTGTATTTTTGGAAAACTTCTATGTAGTCTGGTACATTGAATATTTGGAATGTTCCTTGAAAAATACCGAGAAAAATTCCCGAAAACCCCTCAAAAAACACACCTAAAAAGTCTTTAGCAAACATAAAAAAGTTAGTCATATTATATCTCCAATCGCCCTAAGGCTGTTATTTTTGTGTTAAGAATCGGTGTTTGTGTCTGTTACACCGCTGTTTTCTGTAGCAGAATCTGTGTTTGTGTCAGCATCAATAGCTAATGATTCTTGCTCTTTTTTGTAATCTTCAATGGCTTGCCTTTTAATTTCTTCTTCTTTAAGTTGCATTGCCTTGAACTCTTCAATAGCTAGCTTTTTGATATTTTCTTTTTCAAGCTCGCTAGCATTTTCTACCTTTTTAACCTTTATCTTAATTATATACCATATTAAATAGCTTGCGTTTACAAGTAGTAGCAATATAAGGGGTACAATGATTATTAAAAAGAATGCAGTTGGATTGTTTTGCAACCACAATATTGGCGTGCCTAGGTTTGCGATGTGGTTAGAATAATATGCAACAATATCGCCTTCTGCAACCAAAGTTGTATCTGCAATAAGGTTGTTATCACCCTTTGTTTCATAATAAATAGCGCCACTATCGTAAACTATAACATCCACAATTCTGTGTGTGTTTAAGCTTTTGGTGCCGTCAATTATGGCATAAAAAGTTATAATGTCGCCCACTTCAAAAGTTTGACCCTCTTCTGGCTCTTTAGTAATAAGCAAATCGCCCGCACTAAATGAGTCTTCATTATCCCCTTCCATCGAGTTAGATGCAACGGGCATAAGCTTGGTGCCAAATACAAAATTTTCTACAGTATCTGTTGTTGTCATTGCGGCAACGGTTACAATAGATATAGTCATTGTTACAACTATAAACAAAATTTGCAAAACTTTGCTGATATCTAGTAGTACTTTTTTAGCTGACATGGGTTGCTTTTCTTTTTTACTTTCCATTTGTATCCTCACTGAGTTAGTTATTATATTTTGTTAATGAAGAACGTTAGTCCTCTTTTTTAATTTAATGCGGTTCAGGGTGGCAGGGGACTGCCACACCCTACAATTGTATGGTTTATTCGTGATACCGGCAACGGCGTTTTATCCGGCAACGGCTTGTATCGTGCAAATCGGTTGCGGGTGGCAGGGGACTGCCACGCCCTACGATTGTATGATTTATTCGTGATACCGGCAACGGCGTCGAAACGATAATGCGGTTGCTAATTTGGTTTATTTATACCTTGATAAATTTAAAATTTTTCAAGTTGAGCTATGCTCTTATTATAACTTCACTGTGGCACCACCCCAAAGGTGCCACATAAGAAGCTATTAAATGTTTATGTGATAGGGTTATTAGGTTGAAGAAATACTAAATCCTAGGCTTACAGAAATTGAACCATTAGCTGCTTCTGAAACACACTCATCATCTGTACCTTCCATCCAAATAACTACTGTAAATAGAACACCTGCTTGCAAAGTTGTTGTGTCATATGTTGCAAGTTCGAAGTTACTTACCAAAGCGCCATTTTGAAGTTTTGATGCACTTACTGTTGCTGTAGTACCACCCGTTGAGCTGCTATCTATTGATATTAATGATTCGTTTTCTGTAATTGGTGCCCAATACATAACTAATGCATCACCTGCATAAATAGCAATACGAATGCTCTCTTGCAACAATGTATCTTGTTCAAGAGAAGAATTTGTTGCAGACACAGCACTAGCAGAAGTTAAGTATAAAGTTGCACCTGCGCCGCTTGAAAGATAGAAATAATCAGTATAGTAGCCGTCGCTGCCTGAATAAGAGGAATTATCTTCATTATAAAAAGCTTTACCGTCTGCACTTGAAATATCTGCAAAAGTTTTTGAGTACGAATTTAGAGTATATGTGCTACCCCACTCACCTATAGTATATCCTGCTACATTAGTGCTATCACCCTTCACATCTGTTGAATATGTTGCAGATGCAATTTGCAAGTTGTCACCTGATTGAGCGGTGAATGTGCTTGAAGAAACAGCAACGCTGCCGTTTACTGTGAACCAAGCAAAGGTTGCTGTTGATAGTGCTAGGATAAGCACTACGACTGTTATTGTTGTACTTAATAACATACTTTTTTTCATTTTTTTTTCTCCTTTTTTATAAGATTGGGGTAATTTATTTATATTTTTACCATTAAGGCATAAATAACGTTGTTATGTGACTAGGTTAGTAGTCTGCGTAGGTGAATGATAGTTCTATTGAAACCACACCACCTAATATATCGTCGGTGCAATCTTCGTCCCACCCTTCTATCCATATTACTAAGGAATATTTGGTGGTTACTGCTTCTTCTATTGGAAATATATCTGAAGTGTAAATTTGCACATCCCCTTGGAATGGGGTGGTGAGTTCATCTTCATTATTTGCAATGGGCACTGCGTTGCCTTCACTATCGGGTTTTGCTAAGATAAGCGTTTCTTCTTCTGTAATAAGCATTATTCTTATTGCGCTATCTAAATTGTTTGTTGCATTGTTCATTGATATGTAATAGTAAACTTCGGCATCTGTAACACCTTGATTTTTTACATAAAAGGTATAGGCAATGTAGCTTTCACCATTAACAGAACCTTCTGTTGCAACAATTGTATCAATATCAATATTGCTAAAGGTTACGTTATCAAGTTTTTCGGGCCCCGCCGCACTAAGCACGGTTGTGGGATTGGCAAAAGCTTCTTCAGTACTAATAGAAATACCTTTGTTTGTATAATTATCCACCGTTATTTTAACTGAGTTTGCCTCAATAAACGATAGCACAAAGAAAACACTGCCCGTAAACAATATTGCTATCAACAATATAATAACTATTATAGTGGTGGTTCGCTTTTTGTTTACCAGTCGCCTAACTTTTTTATTTGAGGATAATTTATATGCAAACTCTGCATTTTCTTCATCATCCAATGTGATTTTATTTTTTTCTGCCACGCTTTGCTCCTTTAATGGTTGTGTGTGATATATGGTTGTTTGTTATAATCGTAGGGGAGTTAGTCCTCTGACTCCCGCAATCCTTATGCTGTCGGCAGACTACTATCAATCCTCTTTTTTAATTTAATGCGGTTGCGGGTGGCAGGGGACTGCCACGCCCTACAATTGTATTGTTTATTCGCGATACCGGCAACGGCGTTGAAACGGCAAATCGGTTGCGGGTGGCAGGGGACTGCCACGCCCTACGATTGTATGGTTTATTCGCGATACCGGCAACGGCGTTGAAACGGCAAATCGGTTGCGGGTGGCAGGGGACTGCCACGCCCTACAATTGTATGCGTTGCGTTCTGCCAGTTGTTACTCGTTTTGTCCGGCAACTACAGTTCCAAAAAACGAATTATCGCTTTTGGTTATTGTTGCTTCGTTTTCGGTGTATATGGTTAAGCCAAATTCCACATTTGCGCCCACGTTTACAAAGGCATAATCAGCTATTGCAACATTTGCGGTTATTGTGAGTGAGGCTAGGTTTACTGCGTTTGAGAAGGCATAGTACTCAACTTCTGCTACATTTGCACCAAGGGTTACGCTTTCAATAATCTTGTTGTTCATAAATGCACCAGTTGCAATGCCAGTTACTGCTTTGTCGTTATATGTTGCGGGAATAACTACGTTTGGCATAAGCCCCGTGTAGCCAACTACATAATAGGTGCCGTCTTCCACCTCTTCATACACCAAGTACTTTTGGCTTTCTTCATAGGTTACAGTTATGGTTGCGGAATCTTCTGTGTCTTCAGTTTGACTCTCCCAAAGAGCGTACGCTGTTATTCCACCAACAGACAGCAAAACTACTACTATTAATAATATAATAAGTATCTTTTTCAACTGTCACCTCCAACTTCCGTTTCAGTTTCTGCTACGGGTTCTGCAATGCTTACTGCAATTGTTAACTGCAGTGTTTTGTTTTTTACTGCTGGGTCAAGCCCGTCATCTGCTATAGCAAAAGATATCCTTATATATAGCGGATTAGCCTCATTAACATTTAGTTCGCCTAAGTTTAAGTAACTCTCATACGTATACGTGCTATAAGTTGCGCCGTCTCTACTAAACTCAATTGCAAAATACTCTGCGAAGTCTGCATTATTGTCATCAAGCATAGTTAAGCTATCTATTACAAGTGAACTGCCTATTTCGCCATAGAACACCACATTGTATTCAACCACAAGGCGGGTGCTTTCGTCATAAGAACCCTCAACCCAGTTTGCGGGGTCGGATAAATCTAAACTATTTGCAAGCGCGCCATAAACGGCTGTTGGTGGTGCCAAAGTTGCAATAACATCTTCTGTTAAAGATATGCTAATATAGGTTACCTCATTTGTATTAAGCTCAAATTCGGTTTCTTCTTGAAAGCTCTCTACCCACGCCACACTACCTGTTAGGCTTAGCGATAGGATACACGTTATGAGTACTAATATTATAATTTTTTTGTTTCTCATAAGCTATCCACCCCTATGCTATAGTTTGCGTAGCTTGCCTCAACCAACAGCGTTAAGCTATAACTGCCGTTTGCATATTTAATGTTGCTTAAATCGAAATCGTCATTAGCATCAATATAATAGCAAATTATAACAGAAACACTGTAAGTGCCGTTATAGTCAGTTGTGCCGTCACCTAGTTGATTACTGCTACTTGCGCTATCAAAAGCTGTTGCTAGTTCTGTTTGAGAAGAACCCGTGTATATGTCTTCATCTGTAGTAACATATTCTGGAACAACGCCTGGAACTTCTACTACTTCAGAAAAACCAACAATGCGCACTTCAAAGTAGCTAGATAAGTCAGTAGAATCAACCGTTATGGTGTTGCCTAAATTATCGATATAGCTAAATGAAGATACACCAAATGTTACAATTGCGGGTACCTCAAAGCCTTGCGTATCAACTTGCAAGGTTAAAGAGTACTCTTCATAGTAACAAGGTTGTTCGCCATTGTATTCCTCGCCATACCTAGTTTCATCACTAATAGTTAAATCTATTGCGGGTATAGCAGAAAACTGGCCACCTTCTACATAAACAACGTAATTTACCATAAACCACGCATATGTTACACTTAGTAGAGAAAGGAGCAGCACCACAATCCATATTGGCAATAATTTACTTGCATATTTAAGCATCATTGCCACCTCCGCTGTCTGCTGTATCTTCATAATCTTTAGTTTTTGCAAAGCCAAAGAGTTCTGCTATAATTTCTTGATAGGTATATCTTATTACAAATGGATCATCTGTGGTGCCATATAAATCGCCAACATAGTAATTTGGAATCAAATATAACTTAAGCGCAGATATTATAGCTGTGTTTCTTGCAGCAATGCTTGCGTCTGACCCGCTACTTGCAATTACATCATCATAAGTTGTAACGCCGTCTTGCGCGTAGAAGTAAGTTGTAGTTGTTGTGCTACCACTTGTAAACCCGAATTCACCTATAGCAACACCACTATCACCAATGCTACTTGTAACTGTTATGCTAGTGCCAAAGTTGTTTCTGCCAATAACTACTGCACTTGTAACACTACTTGCTGTTGCAAATATGTCACCAATATATGCGTTATAATACTCTTTACCAAAGTAACGCTCTGCAGTGGATACATCATAACTACCGTCATAATACAATATGTTCTCACCAATAATGCCACCAACAACCGCGGTGCCTTCTGTGTAAACATAAATAACTCCCATAATGGTAATATTGCTAATTGTGCCACCATTTTGCGCCACAAGCCCGCCCGCTACAACGTTGCCAGTTGCATACACATTTAAAGTGAAGTTTTCTAGCACCATATTAGCTATTGTGCCGTGGTTTACTGTAAACAAACTGCCCGCGTACACTGTGCCACTATCGTAATCTGCCACAAATGATATTACATTTTTAAGGCTGTATCCGCCGCCGTCGTATGTTCCATAAAACTCCGCTATTGCAGGCACTTCGGTGTACCCGAAATCAATATCCGCAATTTGGATAAAGTCCATACCCTCTACTATATAAGGATACATTGTTACATTTGTCATCAGAGCGCCGTCTGTAGTGTAGATATAGTCATACGTATAACTTGCGTTAATGTGCAAGAAATCTTCAATCGTTTCAACATAATATCTGCCATAGGTAACTATTTCGTCTTCAATGGTTGTTTCGCGATCAAAGTAGCCAAGTTCTAGTGTTATCCACGCGTCAAATGTGTCACCCGAAGCATAAGTTACACCCGCACCACTCATACAGTAGTTAGAAATAGCACTGCCGGTGTCTGCTACGCCATAGAGTATTTCATTGCCGTCTGCGTCCAAAATAGCAACACCGTCTGCATCAGTTAACACTTCATACAAAGTGCCGTAGGCTAAGCCATAATAGTAGGCTTCAATTACGCTATAAACGCCGTTTTCACTGTTTATAAAGTAGGTATAGTCTAGGTCTAGTACCAACCTCAACTTGATTGTTTTGCCGTTTAACACGGTGTAAAACTCTATGTAGTGGATAGATTCTTCTGTATCTGTATCGCTACTATCGCCCTCAAACCTATATGCATAATATGAAGAATATGCGTAATATTCTGGGTCATCAATCACGTGTTTTGTGATTTCAAACTCCACATCTTCTGCAACGGTTGCAAGCTGATAATTATAATTTAGCATATAACGCGGTGTGTTTATGCCGTCTGCGTCCGAAACCGCCTCTATAAAAATAAGTCCGCCGTAGTCGTCTAACACAACATCGCCATTTTCATCCACCTCAAAACTCCACAGAATATATGTGTAGCCGTCCGCTGTTTGTGTAGCTTGGTAGGCGTAAGGGATAAGGGTATAAGTTTTGTTGCCTAATTCATCTGTTGTTATTATGTACTCAAGTAGCACCACATTAACAATGTCTTCCCCGCTGTAATAGCCGGAATCAACACTGCTAGTTGTAACCACAAATTCATAATATCTGGTATCATCATCACTTATGAACCCAGTCATATGCCTACTACTAAACGTAATTGTAAGCTGGTCATCTTCGTCATACTCTTTCTGCACATCGTCAGTGGTCAAGTTGATATCGGTTAATTGCGTTGTTACTGGCAATATAGTAACGCTAACTGACATAACAAGTCCGTCACCAGTACGGTTTATGATAATTGAATATGAATCTTCAATTACATCAAAATCAACTCTTAAAGTTTCGTTGTCTGTTGAACTGCTGTCACCAATAATGTAAGTAAAGGTGTATGTGCCGGGGTTTTTGTATGCTATATCGCTATTAGCCGAACTTATAGGTATGTTGGTTAGCGTGTTTCCGTTACTATCAATAATTTCAATAAGTGATAATAGATAATCCGTTAAATCCTCACCCGTGTAATAAGCTACAAGCGTATCTTCAGAATCAATCGCGTCATCATCGCCCTCAATAATATAACCTAGCGTGCCAAAGTTTACATTTGTAATATTTGCAATATCGCCACAAACATCAATAACAACCCTAGTGTACAAGTTGTTCAAGTAGTGGTCATCAGAGTTCATATCAATGGCATCATCAATGGCATCATCAATGGCATCATCAATGGCATCATCAATGGCATCATCAATGGCATCATAAGAATCGGCATTCCAACTTGTATCAACAGTGTAAGTATCAATATAATATCTATTATAGAAGATAAATGCAGTGCCTTCTTCTTCCACTATATCCCAAACAAAGCTTAAAGGTTGCGCTAATGCTTCAAGAAGCACACATACTGTAGATGTATCAAGCGTGCAACGCTCGGTTTTGTCAAAGTAAATATCAACGAAACCATAAGGATAATCATTATCACGGTTTATTTCTGGAAGAATACCTGTGTCGTTAGATACACTATATACAAGTATGTCATTAACCGCACCAATACCAACATCATAAATTTCTTCTGCATCAGTGCCCGAGCCAACTACGGTGGCATCAGTATCATAATTGCCTTTTACACCTATAATTGTGCCATTATTTGTGTTAGCAATATTGATGCCTTCTTTTAATGACAAAATTGCAACTTTATACATATTTCCCGTGTTTTCATTAACCATTGCACCAAGATTATAGCCACTTGATAGCAGAGCATAGTCTAGCGTAAAGTTTTCAATTATGCCACTTGCGCTGTTTGTTGCAATTAAGCTTGTTTCATATACTGTGCTACTTGCGGTGTAAGCCACACTTATGTTAAACAATGTGCCACTGTTTGTTGAAACAAGTACATAATCCGTTGCACTAGTGCTATCAATCAAAAAGTTTACATCTTGTATCGTTCCCGTATTTGTACCCACAAAAGCGGTGTCTGTTTTTACAACGTATCCGTTGCCATAAAGCGTGCCACTAAATTCTTCTGCAAAATAGCTGTAGTTGTATATACTTGCGGTTAAATAGCCCACAGTGTAACCACTTGTGCCACTCATAAAGATTGCAAGTTGTTCTGCCGTGCTAATTGAATAATAACTGCTACTTGCACCCGCACCTTGATCCACTTGACCGTCAGCAAGGGAAGATTTACTGCTATCCGCGTTTGTAGAAAACTCGTAGTTACTCTCCGCATTTGCGCTACTTCTGTTGCCAACTGCAAAGGTGTAAATATCCTCAACAAAGCTACTTGTGCCACTTGCGCCCGCGTAAGTTACAATTATGCCGATTATATTATCGCCGTCATATACATATTCAAATCCGCCGCTAGAGCTGTTGTAAAGCTCATTATAGGTAACTGAATACCAAGTGGAAGAGTTGTTTATCCTATATAACAAATAGCCGTTTTGCAAGAATTCATCGCTAGTAACACCCGCAATATAAATCTGCAATTCGTGGCCAGTTGAACTACTGTTTGCGTTTGATAGCACCCTAGTTACCAACAATTCTTCATTTTGCACAACTGTAATAGTAAGTTCAGATAGCACTCCGTCTGAAGTATCAATGTAGTAGTTAGCCGCATCCGCGCCCGTTAGATAAGCTGTGCTTATATCATAAACACCCGCCAAAATAACGCCGTCAATAGTAAGAGCAAGTTTAACATCATCGCCCTCCTGAATGCCATCCAAAACAATTTCATCTAGTGGGAACTCGGTGCTTCCGCCATTAAACACAACTGTAATACTATTTGGAATAATTAATCCAATAACTTTTTGAGTAATTTCTCCCGTGTAGTAACTTGAGCTATTGTTGGTACCAGTAACTTCATCCAACCCAGTAATTTCAACATAGCTACCGTTGGTGGTTACATAAACCAATTGATAAAGTTGGCTTAGGTTAACCGTGTTGCCGATAGTATCTGTGTAACTGCCAAGCACTAAATCAAGCCCCGCAATGCCAACATACGCGCCCGCGTCATCGGTTTCAAATGTTGCACTTGTAATAGAAACATAGTCTTCGTCTTCTTCAAGAACAGCTACATCGCCTTGATATGCAATCAAATCGTCGTTAATTGTAAGCGAACCTATTGTATCGGTGCCGTTATACACTTTATAAAATGCCTCATTGTTTGCATCAATGTACACTAAACGCGCAGTTGTGGTAACCAAACCGTCAATGTAGTTTACAATTACGTTATTGCCCTCGTCTATCATATCGTTAGTGCCATTGTAGCCATCAGCATAGGTGATTTGCCACTCGGTGCCGCCGTCAATTTGCACCATTATTAGGTTGCCATCCGTAAAGGAAGCATAAGTATATGCATCATTGCCCGCAATAACATTATACGTGCCATATTGCATATATTCAAGGTCAAACGCGTCACCATACTGCGTTATGTGCGTGTCAGAATAGTCATATATAACCAAATCACACAAAGCAACATCAAGGTTTGCAACAGTGGTGTCGGCGCCGTCTTGTATGCCGTTTACTGTAAGCGTTACATAATACACGGTGTACATATCTATTTCGTCTACATCCGTATCTATATCTATATCGCCAAAAGTAAACGTGTAGCCATTATCCGTGCTTTCTTGCGCTATTTGCGACCACAAAAAGCTTTGTATATCAATTATGCCGTAGTACTGGTTACCAGTGTTGTTTGTTACAATTTGCAGTGTGTAAGTTTCACCACGCACCAGCTTATTTGTGAAGTCAATGTAGCTAATTTCGCCGTCTTCATCTTTAACAACATCGCCATATTCGTCTAGTTCTTGCTGATAAATACTGATATTTGTGCTTGACAAATCAACGCTACCTTCGGTTCCGTCTGCAAGCACGCCGTCATATGTTGCAACTAGTGATATTTCGTACTCCAATCTATCCACTTTATAGTGATAAACCTTTGTTTCATAAACGCTGGTGCCAACTGGTGTAGGTACGCTATCAATATCCGTCATACCCGTCATATTTTTTACAACCATAAACTGGAAGTAATATTGGCGATAACTGTTATCTGCTACATCAAACAAACTGCTGTTGTCTAATGTATCAACAAGCAATAAGAAAATATCCTCATAGCTCATCAAACTGATTATGTCAATTTCACGATAATATGCCTCGTCAATAGTGCTAAGGTCATCAGACCAACGGAAGAACAAGCGGAAGCCCGCATAGCCCGTTTCCATATAAGCCCAAATTGTATCAGCAGTTTCAGTAAGCCAATCATAATTATCTTCTGCCGTGCCAACTAATAGTGCATCGCCGTCTTCTGTGCCATAGTAAAGTTGTAGATAGCTAATATTTAGTGTGTTATCAATCATAAGGCTTAGGCTGTAAGTTGTGCTAACTGGAACAGTTTTATCACCCTCTAATGTGTCATACTCCACATGAATTGTAATGTTTGTTGCTGTAGCGCCCTCAATTTTAAAGGTGTTGCCACTAACTTGGGTTATAGCGTATTTCGTGCCCGTGTCGTCACCGTCAATTGTATAATATAATGATGAATTGTCACTCAATCCGTCTAAAAAATCGGAGCTGAAAAATTGTACGCTGAAAGTGATGTCTTTTGACACCGCAGGCGTAAATTCGTCATTTACTTCAACATCATATATAGTTGGTGTAATTGAAGGATAGTTAATTATATTGTCGTCGCCGTTGTCCGTGTCAAAACTATATGAATAAGAATCCACCACCACTTTAGTTATAGTAGCTTGCGAATACAGATATTGCTTGGTTGTAATCAGCAAGCTTGTGCCGCTTATCTGCACCGTAATGGCCTCATCTTCAAGCTTTAAAGTAGAAGTTTGTGTTTTTTCAACACCATTTTCAATATAATTTTCGATTACTGTAACTGCAATTGATGCATAATCAACTAACTCCATAACCGCAACTGATGCGTAGCTTAGTGTAATTGTTGATGTTCTACCAATATCATCAGAAGTAATGCTAGCACTTGATGGCGTGCTACTTGCATCATTTAGTGTTGCAGTTACAACTATATCACGGAAGTTTGAACTCAATGCGTTTGATGTAGTTGTGTTTCTTGCATTTGATTGATTTATGCCAAGATAAATTCTTACAACCCTACTATTTGCAGTAAATGGAGTAAAGGGGTCTTCTTCGGGGTCATAAGTATCGCTATCTGTTGAATCGTAGGTTTTGTACATTGTTCTTTCCATAGACGTTTCCCAGTTATAGCCTATGATATCAGATACAGATCCTTGTATTTTGTGCTGATTAATATATCCTGCAAGTGTGCTTGCGTTAACGCTATGTATATAGGTATTTGAATAACTTCGCTCGCCCGTTTTGATATCTGATACATCAATACCAATATCAATATTGTTGTTATCCGCAGATACGCCAGCCGCATACCAAAATGCATATTCAGAGTTGTCACACCAGTTTGATGTTGAACCAGACATCTTATAGTGATTACTTGCAAAATAGCAAGATAAATCTAGCGTAACCAATCCATTTGCAATATCCGCGTCAGTTATTGAGTCATCTAACACTATATCAAAGAAGAATGCTCCACCATTGTTACTTGTGCCCGTCCAGACGCACTTAACTTCAAGCCCAAAAGAATCACTATTTGAGTTAACGCCGCTATCAACATCATCAAAGGTCCTTATAATTTTGGCATCGTCGTCATCAATTCCACCATATTGGGTAACCGGTGCATTTACTGTTCCACCAAATTCATAGCCTATCTCATCACCGAAGTTAAGTGTTTCCGTTTCATTAATTGTTGTTAAATCATATGTATATGTGTTGCCCGAAACTGAAGACTTTTCTAGCTCATTGCCAGAGCTTGAAGCAAGCGCTTGCTCATCAGCTAGGGTGTCGGTGGAATCATTAATTTGTACGTCATTTTCAACCAAAAGTGCAAAATAGGTACCCACAACATAGTAGTTTAGGTTACCGTCTGTTGAGTTTGAAACCCGCGCTTCGCCATATATATATGTGCCAGTTATTGTAACCGTATCTACTGATACTGTAGCATTAACCAATGTGTAGGTTAGTGCTTGATTTGTTTTGTTTCCTTCGCTGTCTACAGCAGAAAAAGTAAATGTCTTGCTATCGTGGTCTGCCTCGTAAGTAATCTCTACATATGCCCTTTCTATAGTGTACATTAAACTTGCGCCAGTAACATAAAAATAGCTGTTATCGCTTACAAAAACTGGTTCGGCAGTAAATTGATATACGCCAATGTCTTCAATCTCTTTATTTGTAACCGCTTCTGTAGAGCTATATAAACTAACAACATTTGTAGCAGATGTATAAAGCACACTATCCATATATATTTCATAGGATATTTGCAACCACTCATTATCATAAGTTTTATAATTGTTGCCCGTAACAGAGTCGGTTTCTTCAATTATTTCATATGTGTCGCCATTGTTGTCTGTGTAATACCATACAACTTCAACTGTTGCATAACTAACCATAAGCACGCCGTCGCGCACAAGTGGAGTATATGTTTTGCCACCTATAATAACAGTTTCTGCAATATAATAGGTTGTGCCGTTAATTTCCGCGGTTGCCATATCTTGATTATCAGAACCATTGTACACAAGCACTGCTGTAATGCCGTCTTGATAACTGCCAACGTTTGGCGTGCTCACATCTTCACCCATTATAGCTGGGTTGAAGTAAAGTATAATTTCGTAATCACTAGGTAATGTTAGCGCGTCTCCCGTATCTTGATCAAAGAAGTAGTATGCATCGGTTGTGATATATGTTTCGCCATAGTATAAAACTTGGTCATACACCCTAATAACGCCATAGTTATATGCAATTACAATTTCTATTAGGTAGGTGGAATCCGCAGTTATAGCCGTGCCATCTGGCCACGTGTAGTTTGTAAGCGAATCAGCACGCAATGCATCTGCATTTATTGAAACTGCAAAGAAGTAGCTATAACCCTCTGATGTTGCCTCAATCCACTCACTGATTGTTCCGCCATCTGTGCCATATGCTAACTGTGTTACAGACCAAATTACATCCTCATTATTATAGTTATCTTCAGTTGTGGTGTCTGCCCAATCTTCGCTCAAAAATGCGTTTAAACTGCTAGTAAAGCCGTAAAACTCGGCAGAATCAGTTAAATCTGTGCCCGTGTAGCGCAATTGTGTGGTGTAAGTAAAATGCAGTTCTAGCGCGGTAATGGTTAAATATGATTCGTAATATAAGTCGCCCGCGTTTTCTGCCTCGTATGACATTGTTATTGTGTAGTTACTTGTACTAAAATTGTTATTTAATGACACATTGCCATTTTCGTGTGTAAAAGTGCCTTGTATAGCATAACTGCCCACATCGGTGTATGTGCTAACTTTATTGCCACTTGCATCCAATGCGTAAATGTAACTAGATAGTGTGCCAGTTGGATAATATGCGCCAGTTGTGGCTGTAATTGAGTAGCTAAACAAGTACTGCGTTACATCTTCGCCATACTCTTTTGTTGCGTTATTTATGGTAATCGTAATTTCTGCAGCAGTAATTATTAGCGGCTGAGAATTATCTTCATCAAACGTAATTTTGTAGTTATAGTTGTTGTTTTCCATAACAGAGTTCATATAGAACGTGTACGCGCCTACATCTGTTAAAAAGTTTGCGCCCGTCATAAGTGCGCCGTCTAACACGTCGCCCTCAGCTAACCCGTCACCGCCAACAGTGTAATACAAAGCATAATCTGTGCCACCAAAAACCGGGCTTGATATGCCAAATTCACGCTCGTATCCTAACGCAGTTATAGTTATCTCCCTCTGTAAAATAACAAGTGAATCAATATTTAAATAGCTTTGTATATCGTCAAAATCCAAACTAGATAAATCATAGTTGCTGTAGCCGCTTACGCCCTCTATTCTAAAATAATACGTGCCCGCATCTACAATTGTTGTTGCAGAAAAGCCAGTGCCAGATTCATTTAAGTAATACACAATCTGCACCGTCATATTATCATAATCGGCAGGATAAATTCCGTCACCCGCAACACCCGTATTTGTTTGGAATAGCGTTACAACATACGGACTTTGCGCAGTGCCGTCATACTTTAAGTCATCGTTTGCGTCGCTAAGGCTTATATTTAGGTCGGTGCCCAAAACCAACACCTTTGGAGTAATTGTGTAACTAAACATTGCAGATACACTGGTTCCGCTTGCTACAATTATTTCTGATTGTACTGAATTGCCGTCTGCATCTGTAGTGTAAATAGGGGTGCTATAATTTACTGTTGCCTTTGCGTTGGTTTCGCTATTTCTTGTAACTTCATAGTAAGATACTTCAGATTCATCATAAAGTAATCCATAAATAAATACATAGTTGTTGCTTGGGAGCCAACTTTCTGTTTCTTCATCATAACTAAAAATGATAAGTTGCATATAATACGTGCCCGCGTTGGTGGGGGTTGAAGTTGCAGTATACGTGCCGTCTGCATTTAACACATAATATATAGCGCCAACTATATCTTGGTAATAACCGTCTTTTGTATAAATACCTGTAGTGATTTTGCCTTCTTTAAGCACACTCATATTGCTATAGCTTGGCATATAAACACCCGCGTTGTACTCTTGCACAAGCGTAAATACATCATAATTTACAGAAACGCGCCTTGCTGTTATTGTGTAGGCGGGTTCATCGCTATAAACATAAACACCATTGCTTACTTCACTAACTGGCACAACATAATAGCAAAATGATACATCGTAATCGCCATTGTACACCGACATATTATTAAGCACAACTAATGTAAAGGCGGAAATCTCAGCATCGGTGAATCCCGCAGCCCTAAGATATGCCTCATAATTTGCAAGCGAGTTAGCATTGTCTTCTGTTGCCGCATTTGTTGCAATAGCATAAGTGCCCGCATCCATACCTTGCATACTGCTGCCAATGCCAATGCTGGTATCAACCATTGTAATGCTACCAGTTAAGCTGTCGCCCATATCGTTTAGCACTTGTTCTGTTACCAAATATTTAGCAACTATAGTAAGCGCTTCGCCATATTCACTACTGCCACCAACAACAGCTTCCAACACATACTTTTGTATGGTTAGTGTAGCTTCAGTTGTATCATATATTGTATAATTTTGATAAAAATAGCTATCTTCCGCTATAGTTATAGAACTTAAATCGAAAACAACTTCAACTTCATATAATCCAACATATGTTGGAATAGTTTCAGTTTTCTCGTAAGTCTCGCCGTTTGCAAGCGTGCCACTGTAATAATAAGTAACTGTGCCGCCATCTAAATCTTGCGTGTAATTGTTTGCGGAGTCTGCCTGTTGCATCCAACCCAACCACTCTAAATCATAAGAAAAAGTCACACTGCCATAGGTGTAAGTTTGGTCTTCCGCTTCCCTTGTTATTGTGGCTTTATTAACCGCAATAACAACTGGAACGCCCTCAAGTACATTGTAATTTGCCGTGTCTTCTGGCGTAAATGTGGCATAATCGGTGTATCCCGTCTCGCCATCTATGTTGTAAGGATAAACGGCACTTGCGTCTTCCGCATCCCAACTCCAACTGCCCGCTATTGTAACTTCTTCGCCGTCTGTTGTAGTCCAAATCAAACTATCATTTGCTGAATTTGTAAGTGAACCCACAATTATAGCCGTGTTTAACATATCTCCATATGTAACAGCTGAAGAAATTGTAGGCACCTCGCTGTCGTCAATATACACTAAACTTGCTTTGTTAATTGTAACACTTACTGCAATAATATTATCTATAATTTCATCGCTACTATCACTATCAAAACCATTATAATTGTATATATAATCTTCACTTAATATAAATATAAAGTTGTATGAGCCCGACTCCGCTACTGTGGTTGGGTAGGCACCCCCCCCCCTCGGAAATTATGCTAAATTCGCCCTTTAACACATCGCTATTTTCTGAACCACTAAAGCTATAAATTATGTAATTATTTAATATAGTTGCAATATCTTCACCATATGTTAATTCTAGTGTTGGGGTTTCTGTGTAAACTATATCTGCTTTGTTAATTGTAACACTTACTGCAATAATATTATCTTCGAAGCCATTATAATTGCCTATATAATCATCGCTTAATTCAAATGTAAAGTTGTAGTCGCCCGAACCATTTACTGTAGTTGGATATGCAACACCACTAGTTAATGTAAATGTGCCAGTTAAGTCTTCGCTATTTTCTGAACCAGTAAAGCTATAACTTATATAATTATAATCATTTAATATAGTTGCAATATCTTCACCATATGTTAATTCTAGTGTTGGTGTGGTGTAAACTATATCTGCTGCAATAATATTCAAATTAGCAGTAGTTGTATTGCTAATTGTAATACTATAACTCTTATTAGAATCGCTGATATCACTAATAGTTATTGTATATGAACCAACATTGGTGCCATTTGTAAGTTCGCTATCGTCAGCATTATATGTTATGGTAAATTCAATATCTTCAAACGCGTCATCAGTAAGCAAATAACCATCTACCAAATACACCTTAAATTTTGGCACATCAGAACCATATTTTTGCTCTGCAGATTGCTCGCTTTCTAGCCCAACAGTAATGGCTGCAGCATTTGTAATTACTAGTTTGTATGTAGTTGAATACATCTCTACATCATTATAAATCAATGCGCATTTAACAACATACTCTCCCGCTGTTGTTGGCACTGTTTCCGACCCATTATAAGTAATTACAAAACGGCTGTTAAGGTTTTCTAAAACAGTGTCAGTTGTAGAGCTTGCTAATATATCATCTGCCACAGTGAATTCTGCTTCATCTGCTGAATTTGAAGTTAAAATATACTTATCATAGCCCTCACTAACCGCAGCATTTATTTCTACACTAGTAATAGTGTATGCAAGATTAGTCTTGCTGGTTGCAGAAGTGTTATAATAAATTATATCTGCAAGGCTAAATTTGCCCGTATAGGCAGTGTAATATTCTGTGATATCCGCAAACCTTTCCCAACTGCCATTAGTTTGCTCAATAGCTGTCATTATTATATTATCACCACTATCGCTACTTAATCCAACAGTAAATGAACCAAAAATTCCATTGCTACTATCATATGTCACACTGCCACCAGTAACGCTTATTTCTGATATATCATAATCTGATAAATCATAAATTGTTAGATCTGACGAAGTTGTAGTAACACCATAAGTTGTAGCCGTGCCATTCAATAGAGCTAGCTTACCCGTTACACTAACACTTGATGTTGTTGACGTAGAATATCCCACATAGCCCGATGCAATCAACCCACTTTTTGTTGTTGTTGCGCTAGAATTATAATAATCATCATTTGGCACATTTAAATAAATATTAGATATTGACTTGTTAGCTGCACCGGAATTTACATCACCAAACACTGCGCCAATAAAGGCTGATAATGAAGCAGTAACAATCAATGAATTTTCTTCTAATACAACCGCGCAGTTATCAATTGAAGCTGCGGATTGCGCATATCTTCCTATAATGCCACCTATAGCAGACGCATAGCTTGAAGTAGTTGTTACACCCAATGAACCATAAATTTCAGCTGTTGAGTTTGAAATAGCTCCACCATAATTGTTGCCAATTATACCGCCAGTTTCTGTTTGCCCATTACTTTTAGCAATAATAGTAACACCTTCTGCAATTACAACATTAACGTTATCAATTGTGCCAGAGTTTACTCCCGTTAAACCACCAAATGTTATTTTGCTAGTACTATTTTTATACATAGTATAAGTAACGTCATCTACTGCTGTTGTTGCATAAACTACAGTTAAGTTTTTAACAGTTCCTTCTACACTATTAATTAAAAAACTTATATTAGTTTGAGAACTAGATTCTGTTATTTCAATACTTTCACTTGCGTAAAAAATTATGCTATAACCTGCTCCGTCTAATGTTGCAGTTAATGTTCTTACAGTGCTAGCGCTACAAACTGTTGAATATGTTGCTAAATCTACATAAATATTGTTTTTTAAATACGCATTTTGTGATTGTGTGCTATTTAAATATGAATATAACCCAGAAACAGTTGAAATCGGTGTGCCGCTAGCGGTGTAATCACTAGAAACCGTGCCAGACTCAACCGCACCATATACATCTATTAAATCAACATCATCACTTGACAAATCGAGGGAAGTTAAATCTGTTGTTTTTTGTGCTGGGTCTTCAATAATCTCTAAAGTGTAAGTTTCTGATACCAAAGTAATGTTATTGTAGCTTATTTCACAATAAACTTCATATGTACCAACTGTTGTAGGCACTGCATTTGTGCCCGAATATTGCACACTTAATGTATAGTATTTATCTAATACAGCTTTAAAATCATTGCTTTCGATTACATCATTAAAATTAAATTCTGCTTCACTAGTAATTTTATCTGTAACTGTTTTATCATAATCATCTGTACTAGATGTAGGCGTGCTTATTGCTACTACATCAACAGAAATGCTCATTCCATTTTTAACATCACTAACAGAGAATGTGCCAGTATATGAATAAGCTATTGTCGCACCATTAAATCTATTAAATGTGTCTGTTTGTGAAACTCCAACAAGTAAATATCCCGCCTCAATTGCCTCATCCGTCAATGCAATTGTAAAGCTATCGCCAACCGCACTTGTGCTATATGTTATGGATACTAAATCTGTATTAGTTGTATCACTCTTTTCAGATAGTGCAACGCTTGGTGTTACGGTTTTGCTTGATAAATCTGTTGTAGCAGTTATTGTTGCGCCATAACTGCTTAAACCATTTACTTGCAATAAATACAAAGCCGAAACAGTTGGTGTCGCTGTACCTGTTCCACTTTTGCCAGATGAAATCAACCCTACATAATTTGTAGCGCTTATAGAACTATAAAAACTATTAGGTACATCTAAAATAATGTTGCCTAGCGATGAACTACTTGTAGAAGTGCAGTTACTAACTATCGCACCAATCCATGAAGTTGTAGTAGCATTGCTAACAAACGCATATTCTTGCATTACAACTGCACAGTTATTAGTAGATGAGCCACTAGAGTATTCGCCATTAATACCACCCATATATGTTTGTTTTGCTGCAGTGCTTGTAGTAATGGTTCCTTGAATATTTACTGTTGAATTAGTTACTTTGCCAGCACTAGATCCAACTATACCGCCTATAGCATAGACGCCAGATGTAGCTGTGCTTTTTGCAACTTGAATTGTTACATTTTCTGACACCTCAACATAAACATTATTAATTGTGCCAGTAAGATACGCAGTTATGCCACCCCATTGTAGATTTGCACTAGTTGATGAATTTGTATTTGCTATAGTATATGTTACGTTTGAAGTTGAGGTTGTGCCATATATAACACTTAAATTTTGCACAGTACCATAAACATTGTGTATTAAAAAGCTCGTTCTAGTTAGAGTGTCTGTTATAATATCTGATATACTAACATTTGAACTTGCGTAAAATATTATAGAATATCCAGCGCCATCAAACACAACAGATGTATTAGTAGAAGAACCTAGCGATCTTAAATCATCATTGTATCCACTAGAAGTAAAACTAGATAAATCTACATAAATGTTTTGTGTAAGATAACCATTTGTGGTTTTTGCATCGCCTGCAAGATAAGTGTATAACTCAGAAACACTTGAAATCGGTGTGCCCCCAGTTGTTGCTGATGCATCATAACTGCTTGAAATCGTGCCGGACTCAACCGCGCCATAAACATCTATTAAACTGACACTGCTACTTGATAAGTCAAGGGAAGGTAAATCTGTGGTTTTTGCTCCAGTTCTTAAATTTACTTCCATTGAGTAAGTTTCAGAAACAATTGTTGTCCCGTTGTATGTTACTTCGCAATAAACTTCATATGTGCCTTCAATTGATGGGGCATATTCTGATTGATCATAATCTGTTCCGTTAATGCCAGTATATAACACAGTAAACTCACAATATTCATTTATACTTGCAATAACACTAGCATCGCTAATCATATCACTTAATGTAAATACTGCTCGGCTTGCTATTTTATAAATATCAACAGTTTTGTCATAATCATTTTTATTTGGTGTTACAACCGCAGTATCAACCCCTATAAACTCATATGAAATAGTAACTCCACTTATAATGTCTGCAATACTAAATGTGCCAGAATAACCATAAAAGAAGTTTGCTCCGCTAAAACGGTCCCACGTACCATTTGTTTGATTTATAACATAAAGATTTTCATCATCTGACACAATAGTAAATGAAGCAAATACGCCACTATCGCCGTCAACAACTGTGCTAACACCATTAACATTTATACTTGTTGGGGTAGAATAGTTGTATAAGTTTATATAACTTTCACTTATGCCTGTTGTCTTAATATCCGTATTTGTAGTGGTTTGTTGCAACATATATATATTGTAATCGCTACTTATATAGGTACCCGTGTAACCTGTTCCTTTTAATATAGCATAACCCGAACCAATTAAACCCACATATGTTGTTCCAGTGCTTGATGCTGTATAAAAATCACTTGGTGCGTCTATTATTATATTGCCAACAGTGGCTGCTGTTGCTGCAGCTGGAGTGTCACCAACAACTGTACCAATTAAACCATACAATCCTGATGCAACTTGAACCTCAAGCGCTCCAGAAGATAGCACAACTGCGTTGTTGTAAAATTTTCCGCTATTTGTTCTACCACTTATGCCACCAGCAACAGCCCCAACATCATCATTGCTTGCACATAGCGTACCATATATATATGAAGTTGAATTGGATATTGTGCCAAAATTGTTACCCGCTATGCCACCTGCAATAGCACCTTTGGTGCAACCAGTAAAATCAATTGTAACGTTTTCTGTTATTGTAACACTAACATTGTTGATGGTTCCAGCACTAACAACAGCACCTGCAACTCCGCCCCAAATTGATGGATATTGAGTTCCTGTGCCATTGAATATATATGTAATATCGCTAGTTGATGTAGTAGTATAAACAATGTTCAAATTTTTAACTGTACCCGTAAGATTCTTAATAAATAAACTTGCATAATAATAAGAACCGACATCTAACGTTATATCACTATCACAATAATATATAATTGAATATCCATTACCGTCAAAAGTGCCAGAATATGCAGTATAATCGGTGGCATTTGCCCAAGTGCTTAAATCAACATAAATATTATTAGCTAAATAATAATCAGTTGAATAATTTGATGCCATACCATTTAAAAAGCTAGACAACTCAGTAGCTGTTGAAATTGCAGTATCTCCTGATGTCGTGCTATATGTGCTAGAAACGGTGCCAGACTCAACCGCACCATAAACATCTATTAAACTGACACTGCTACTTGATAAATCAAGGGAAGATAATTCAGTGGTTTTTTGCTCTATATCCACAAATTCTACAACAAACTCAGTTGTTGCTATTTGTACCCCATAACAATATATTTCAGCTAAAACATAGTATGTTCCAGTTTCTGTAGGATATGTTGTTGCATATGTTTTTGTTCCCGTGCCATATTCGGCAAAAGATAATTCAATATCAGCACTAGAATTGAGGTTTTCCACAATAGCATCGCTTGCTGCTAAATCACTAGGAAATATAGCTGTGTCAAACAAATGAACTGTTTTTTCTCCACTTAGTATTTCAACATAACTAGAAACAGTATATTCAATTTTATTGTAACTGCCCTCAGATGCTGAGTTATAATAAATTATATCTGCAATACTAAATGTGCCATAATAATATCCATCAACACTAGTTGAACTAAATCTTGCCCAATTGGAAGTATCTGTAGTTTGTGTTATGCTTGTAATAAACTTACTTTCATCGCTACTATAAACTAAAAATGAATCAAAAATGCTGTCATCATCATAAAAATATTCTGCGTCACCATCAGTCACGTTTATCGTTGGTGCGGAATAATTATATAATTGATAGGTAGTTAGACCACTCAAACTGCTTTGTAATGCAGTTGTATATGTAGATTCAGACATATAAACATATGCGCCAGATAGACTTGTAGTTCCTGAACCTATAATATAGCCAGCATATACTACTGGGCTAGCATTTGCACTCTTATAAATTGTTGTTGCTAAACCTAGCATCATATTGCTGATGCTTACTGATGCCGCTGAATATCCCACAACTCCACCAAAATAAACTGAAGCACCAGATACATTTCTTGGTTTGCCATACAAGGCTTCTGTATCCAACGTTACAGCACAATTGCTAATTAATGTTGTGCCCGATGAATATCCGCATACACCACCGACATAGTTGTTGCCAATATAGTTAACTGTATCCGAAGATGAATCGGCATATATGCTACCTTGAATATCAATTGTGCAATTGTTTACTGCACAACTAGCAAGTGTACCTGCAATACCACCAACTGACCTCGATGTACTAGTGTAATAGGAAGCTGATACACCATCAATAGTATTCATGCTTCTCTGATTATAAATTACAAGGCTTTCAGAAACAACAACATTTACATTGCTTATTGTAGCACCGCTTGCCTTACCTACAACGCAACCCACTGCAGAACCTGGGTCAGTTGTACCCGCCGCTCCATTGTTTATCAAACGGACCTCGTATGAATCGCTTCCAGTGTTAACGTATTCAACAGAAAGATTTTTTATAGTACCTTCACAATAATCAATCAAAAAACTATAATAATTTGCAGCATATGTAACTGTGTACGATATTGCTGCAGACACATTAAAAGTAATAGTATAACCATTACCATCAAAAGTTTGAGAAGATGTAATTTGTTTTAGCTTAGATGTTACATAGCTAGTATCTGACGAAAGGTCAATTGTAAGGTCACAAGTTAAATAAGCATCTCCACTATAACCAATAAGCCAAGAATATAAACCACTTACAGTTGAAATTGCAGTTCCACTCACCTCATTGTTGTACATAATCGTACCAGACTCAACTGCGCCATATACATCTATTAAATCAACATCATCACTTGACAAGTCAAGCCCAGATATATCTGTGGTTTTTTGCGTTGAAGATGTAGTATCAGCAACCGCCACAGTATCAAATGAATCTTCTATAAATGAAATATCAACCGAAAAAACAGCGAATAGCACAACGAAAATCAGCATTAAAACAACTGCTGTAATCATAAATATTGGGCTTTTTTTAATTAAACCTCTATTCATTGCTTGCCCTTACATATCCGCTTATATCACACAACTTTTTTGCGCGATTCCCACTTTTATAACAAATAAAATTGTTATTTAAATATTATACAACACTATATTATTTATATATAATATGTATAATACTATATTATAGTTACAAATATATAATACCACCAAATTGCAACATAGTCAATAGGTTTTTAAAAAATTGTTTCAATTTGTTATTTACCAATTTTATGTATATGTAAAAACTCCGCATTTTGTACCTAATTTTGCACCTGCTCCCACCCTACGAAATATAACACCACCGCTATGTCCACCAACCGCGTAAAACTACAATATTTTAAAAATATGTGAAAACATTTGCAAAAACTCAAAAAACAATATATAATTATAAAGCGTCCAACAAACAGACCGCACCACTTAAATATGGAGAGATGTCCGAGTGGTCGAAGGAGCACGATTGGAAATCGTGTGTAGGGCAAAACTCTACCTGGGGTTCAAATCCCCATCTCTCCGCCAAAGCCCTAAAAACGGGCAAAAACTCACAAAAACACCGAGTATGTCAAAAATTCACACCCTTCTAAAAAGAAAGCCTAACAGCAGAACTTGTTTGCAATTAGGCTTAAATTGTGTTAATTTGATTGTTGGTGTTGTTGAAAGATGCTCATCAATCC
>JAWXUT010000133.1:0-3937 GCA_044426075.1 Bacillota bacterium | reverse complement strand
ATTTCTTTACAGCCCCTTAATGAAAAAAATTATGTTTGTTTAGTTCTTTATAAAGGACTTATAACCTGTGCCATACTGCACGCAACGCGACACTCTCGAGAGGGTGGCACTTGAAATCTCTGTCTCTTCAATAACTTGGTGATAGGTTTTTCCTTCAAGGAGAAGTTCGGCAGCTTTTACTCGTTGTGCCATTTTTTCCATTTCTTTGTTTGTGCAAAGGTCGTTGAAAAATAGCTTGCAATCGTCTATGCTATCGAGCTTTAATATAGCTTCAAATAGTGCTTTTTGTAATTCATTGTACATCTCTTGATCCATAATTAATCTCCTTATATGTAATTTATATGTTATTTGCCTTCCAAATAAGTCTTTAAGAAATTTTGTGTTTTTGCACTTTGTGGGTTGCCAAACACTTCTTCTGGGGCACCCATTTCTTCAATTATTCCGTCAGACATAAATATAATTTTATCTGCAACATCGCGTGCAAATTCCATTTCGTGCGTTACAACAATCATCGTGCTATCACCACTTTTTAATCCGCGAATAACTTTAAGTACTTCGCCCGTAAGTTCGGGGTCAAGTGCTGATGTTGGTTCATCAAAACACAAAATATCTGGGTTAAGTGCCAGTGCTCTTGCAATTGCAACACGTTGTTGTTGACCACCAGAAAGCTCACAAGGATAACTGTCAATTTTATCAGACAAGCCAACTCGCTCTATAATTGCGCTAGCAGTTACTTTATTTTCTGCTAGGTTTTGTGCCAATACAGCTTTGCCTAACTTCTCTTTTTTACAACGCTCTTTTGTCTTTAGGTCAAGGGCAAGTGTAACGTTTTGTGTAACGTTATATTGAGGGAAAAGGTTGAAGTTTTGGAACACAAGCCCAAAGTGTAAGCGTTTTTTTCTTATACCTGCTTCCTTTTCTCTTTTTTTAAGCACAATATTGCTATCATATAGCACATCATCACTAACTGTTATTTTGCCAACATTTGCATCTTCTAAAAAGTTTAGGCATCTTAGTAGTGTAGATTTGCCACTGCCAGATGAGCCAATTATTGCTATAACTTCACCTTTTTTCATAGTAAAGTTTATACCTTTTAATACTTCTAGTGAACCAAATGATTTATGTAGATTTTCAACTTTTAATAGTTCCATATTACACCTTATAATAGCTTAGTTTCTTTTCAATAAAGGCAAACAAGATTGACAAGATGCCTACAAATGCTAGATAGAACACGCCCGTAAAGAACAATGGCCATATAACACCATATACGTTTACTAAGTCTTGTGCCGATTTTATGATTTCTGATACCGAGATAATTCGCGCAAGTGATGTGTCTTTTACAAGAGTTATAACTTCATTGCTCATTGGAGGAATAATGCGTTTTATAACTTGCATAAGCACAATTCTAAAGAATATTTGCGTCTTTGTCATACCTAGTACTTGACCAGCTTCGTATTGACCTTTATTTATACTTTCAATTCCGCCACGGAAAATTTCTGAGAAATAGATGGCGTAATTTATGATAAATGCGATTAATACGGCAGTTAGTCGTGACGATAATGTTACATTGAATATCAATCCAGGAACATAAAAAACTACGATAATTTGTAGCATAAGAGGTGTTCCCCTTATAACCCAAGTTACCCCTTTCATTATGTAACGAAGGGGTTTGAACTTGGACATTGTTCCAAATGATAATACAAGTCCTAATGGCAAGGCTACTGCGAGGGTTACAAAGAATATTGTTAATGTATATCCAAATCCCTCACAGAGTGCTGCGAAAACTTGTTGAAAAGTAAGTGTTGTCATATTATTTATTAATCTTCTATTACGTAAGCTACTCTTGCTGCTGATGAGCCAGACTCAATTGCGATGATTGCATCTGCGAATGAATCAAGGCTTGTGTATAGGTAAGCATCTTCTGTGCGGCAGATTGCAACTTGCTCATTTGATAGGTAAGGGATTGAGATATTCATTGAATCTTCACGTTCGTCAGTGATTGTCATACCATTCCAGATTAGGTCAATATTGTAAGATTGTAGTTCTAGTTCTTTTGAAGCCCATTCGATTTCTACGAATTTAATGGTGATTCCTAAGTATGTGCCAACTGCTTTAGCTAGATCTGTATCAAAACCAACAAAGTCGCCATTAGCATCTGTGTAAGCGATAGGAGCAAAAACTGTGTAACCTACAACTAGTTCGCCCGCAGCAACAATCTTATCCCAATCACTGTCTGTAGAAGTGTCTTCACCTAGAACGTAGTCTTTATCGATAATAACAGTTTCTGTTAGGCCATATTCAGTAGCAATTGTATCAACTGTTCCGTTATTAGCAAGTGCAAGTAGTGCAGTATTAATTTGATACATTGTTGAATCAGCTTCTTTTCTGCCTGCAATACCGTAGCTGTCAGATTCTTCTAAAAGTTCGATATCTAGTATAGTTAGTGAATCAGCGTAGCTTGATGATGTTAGGTAGTAACCAGCAAGTGTGCTATCTAAGATACCGATATCTGCTGTTTTTGATGTAAGTTCGGTTAGAATGTCAACTTGGCTTGCAAGCTCAACAACTTCTTTACCAACGCTATATTCTACAGATGTGCAACCGATTGCGGCAAAGCTTACGATTGATATTAGCAATACCATTGCAACTATTGTTATAATTTTTTTCATTTTTTTAATCTCCTCAAATGAATTGTTTTTGTTTATGTTTACATTATACTTTAGTTCGCTAAAGTTGTAAAGCGTTTTGACACAACTTTTAAAATTTTTTAAATTATTTTTGCAAGAAAAAAGACACAACCTTAATTGTATCGTACTATAATATGTTACTATATTAAAATATAAGTAGTGCTATTGATTTGATAGCAACGGTTTATAATGAAAAATTGTGGATTTTTTATTTATAGTTAATTTAATCGTAGAACAAACTACAAAATGATATGCATAAGATTGTAGGGTGCGGTAGTCCTCTGCCGCCCGCCACCTTATCGCAAGTTTGGGTTTATAGTAACTGTATATTGTTCAAGTATCAAGGAAACGTCGATGTAAACTTTTTAAATTACATTTTATCGATGAATGATGTTTTAATGCGGATGCGGGCGTCAGGGGACTAACGCACCCTACAATAATATGATTTATTTGCAACATCAACAACGGCGAATGAATGAACAACGGCACAAATTAGTTACTTTTTCGCTAAACCCGTAGGGGGTATTAGGCATTAAGTGGAATTGTAACAGGTCCGTTATTAATTTGAGTAATTGCCATATCCGCACCAAACACGCCATATCTTACGGGAACATCGTATGAGGCTAGCATTGCACCAAACTCCAAGTACATTTTTTCTGCAAGGGAGGGGGCTTCTGCACCAAAGTAGTCGGGGCGGTTGCCTTTTGCACAATTTGCACAAAGCGTGAATTGTGAAACAAGCAGTATGCTTCCTTTAACATCTTTAACTGATAGATTCATTTTGCCGTTTTCATCTTCAAATATGCGCATATTGGCTATTTTTCTGGCAAGATAGGTGGCTTTATCTTGTGTGTCGCCTTGTTCTACGCCAAAATACACAACTAAACCCTTGTCAATTGCGGATATCAATTTATCTTCTACTATTAATGTAGCCTTTTTTACTCGTTGGATTACTGTTTTCATAGCATAATTTTATACTCTAACGGATATAATGTCAAGGACTACTACAAAGTTTATATATTTTCACACAAATTCAAACAAAATAATTTACATTGTTTGTTAAATATGGTATTATATAAGCAAATTCAATACTGGAGGAAAGCAATGCAATATTCACACGAAGTGGAACAAATGATTTGCGTTCGCAAGGGTCCAAACCACGGCCCAGCACCTATTCCTGAAGAAGGCAAATGGGTACAATCAAAAGAGATAAAAGACATAAGCGGTCTCACACACGGTGTGGGCTGGTG
>JAWXUT010000011.1:0-26497 GCA_044426075.1 Bacillota bacterium | reverse complement strand
GTAGCGAGTTGCACGAAAAAATCGTGCAACTGAAATTGCAGTCGAGCGACGGTAAATTTTACAAAACAGATGTATTAGACACAAAAGGCATTCTTCGTTTAATACAATCAATACCAAGCAAAAAAGCTGAGCCATTCAAAATGTGGCTTGCTGAAGTAGGAAGTCAAAGATTAGATGAAATGACTGACCCCGAAAAGGCAATAATTAGAGGTGTAGACTACTACCGTCAAAAAGGTTATACCGAGGGTTGGATAAATCAACGCTTGCAAACCATTGAGATGAGAAAAGAATTGACTGACGAGTGGCAAGCGCGGGGGATTGAACACGAAAAAGATTACGCGATACTCACAAATGAGATGACAAAAGCATGGAGTGGACTGAGCGTAAAAGACTATAAGCAGCTTAAAGATTTAAAAAAAGAGAACCTTAGAGATAACATGACCAACATTGAACTCACCCTTAATCAGCTGGCTGAAGTAACTACAACAGCATTGTCTAAAAAACATGAACCTAAGACTTTTAATGAAAACAAGGATATAGCAAAGCAAGGCGGACAAGTTGCGTGTGAAACAAGAAAAAATATTGAAGAAAGATTAGGAGAATCAGTTATATCATCGCTAAATGCTCGAGATAAAATAGCATTAGACAATTTAAAAAAATAGAACTAATCAATGCGGATGTGGTCGTCAGAGGACTACCACCCTACGATTTAATGTTCATCTGCGTTGAAATATGCGTTCCCACTAACCCATACAATCAACCCTTCAGGGTTCCGCAACTTCTTCGCTATTCACTATTAACTCTTACTTTTTACTTAAAAAAATGGTGGCAATTTTGCCGCCATTTTTTAGTGTTTGGGTTCTTGAACTGTGTGATTTGGTTTCCTTATGTTCAAATTAAACACAAGAAGTTTTGAGCGGTTTAAATGCGTCAAATTTCCATTATTTTACATTGTTGTGTGGTTGTGCTCGCTTGGTGGCTTGAGCGCAAACTCCGCGTAAAGGGTTACAACATAAACAAGTTTTTGCAGTTTTATATTTATAATTTTGAAAGCTCAGAAAATAATAATAGAATAAGAACAGAAATGAACTGTATATTTAAACGCAGATGAACATTAAGATTGTAGGGTGTGGCAGTCCCCTGCCACCCGCAACCATATAAAAAAATAATTAGGATTGATTGTAGTCTGCCGACGGCATAAGGTCCGGGCGGCAGGGGACTGCCGCACCCTACAATCTTTATGCATTGCGCTTTGTTCCCAGCGTACACCATGCAATCAATCCTTTGTGGGTTCCACAATTCTTCTATTTTTCATTAACACTAACACCACATTGTCAATATTTTACAAAATGGTTTCCGCCGCGAAGTATTAAAATGGTAAAATGTTTACATTTGGGGTGATTGGATTGCGGGCAAATGTGAGTGGATGTGGTGTGGTTTGTGAGGGTTTTGCGGGTAATTTTGTGTTTTTTGTGGGTGCGGGGTGCCTTTTATATTATATATAAGAATTTGTTTATTTTTAAATAAGTCTTGACATTTGTTTATATATATATTAAGATAAAAACACACGTTTTTTATTTGGGGTAATAACGCGTGTGAAAATAATTAACGCGTATGTATGTATGCGTTGGAGGCAATATGTATAACCGAATTTGGGTTAAACTGCTTTTAGTATTAGTTGTTGTGTCTACAGTTGCGAGCATAATGTTTGCGTGTACGCCGTATGACAGCGTAGATGCGAGTGATTATGGCATAAATGACGACGATTCTAACCAGTTGAACAAAGATTTTACTGAGCGTGATGAAGCGATTGAGGCGACTTGTGACAGTATGCAGAATTTGATGGATCACTTAGATTCAACATCTGTAAGTGACACAGGTTACTATGTTGGTGCAAACATAACAATTAACACCGACCAAGATACTGCATTCACATTAATTTTAGAAGCCAACTTGTACACCTACCCCTACGAAATGACCGATGCAAACGGCAATGTACTAGTTGACGCCAATGGTGATACAATTATTGACGAAGAGGCACTTGCAATCCACAACAATTTGATTAAGCAAAACGACATAGTCATTGAGTGGTACGACGGAATGACCAATGAGATTTTGATTGGGTTCTATTTTGACGGAGTAAATGCAAACTCTGCAGACCCCGGTAATAATTTATACTTGAATATTCAAGGCACAAAAAGATATTTCACCGATTTTGGTGACACGGTTCTTTATCAACAAATAGTAAGGCTTATAACACAGTTTGACCTATCTTCAATGCTTGGTGACGATGATGCAACATCAACTACGGGCGCAAAATACGATAGCGCAGCTGTACAAACAATTTATGAGTTGTTAGATTTAACGGTTACAGATTACAAAAAAGTTGTAAACGATGATGACCCTTCTTACTATTATCCACAAATTCCACTTTCAACAGAAACAGATACAATTACAGAGTATCTACAAGATTTCTTCTTGCCATTTGACGATAAAATTGATCCACTAACAAAAGAATATTTGGGCTTTAGCTTCTGGACAATGGGTCATACAGAAATAAACACAATGACAACCAATATGCAGTTTTTGATAGAGCCGGCTAGCACAGAAACGGGCGGCGTGGATATTTTGGGCGGCATTGTTATAGATGTTTGGGGCACGGCGACGGTTGAAGATAACCCCGATAGTGATTATAACGTAAGCGGTACGGTTGGCTATGAGACGCGTATTGCAATAACGTATTCGGTGAGAACGTCATCGGATATAGTAATAGATAAAACCGACTACATTTTGTATGAAGAGGGTTGCTATGAGTTTATAGGAGAAATGTGGATACCGCTACTTAACCTAGAGACTGATGCGCTTATCCGTACAGATGTAAACGAGTATGATAACAGCACAAACAATATATTTGCAGAGTTCCGTGATATAGCAGATGATTCATTGCTAATAGGAACATACTACACAAACGAACTTACATATTTAGACGTTGAGGGGCTGCAAGGGCTGTATGGTGGTGTGCAGATAGAGGATATTGGTTTGCCGAAGGCGTATTATGAAGGCATAGATGTGGCGGAGCTACTGGCGTTGTTATCGGATACTATAGACACGTATATTGTACTTATGGTAGACGAATTGCTGTCGCCGTCGGACGGAAGCAGTTATGATAACTTAACTGAGGCAATAATGGAGAATGTGTGGTCTACAGAAAAAACGGATGCAGACCCAACGAGCCGAAACACGGTTACGTTTATGATAGATATTGAGCTGATACGCTTAATTATGCAAGAAACAGATGAAAATGGCACGGTTTACAGCAATGAACAGATGATTGATATTATTGAGGATTTGCTGGGAGTAGATCTGACGTCGCTGGCGGCTATACTGGGTATGGACGTCTCGGAACTCATGGACACCTCGTATATGACAATATGCTTGGATGTAGACGATAATAGTTTAACGTTCTGTGTTTACTCGACAAGCGGGAATGTTGAAGGCACGCTACTTATCCAGTTAGTGCTGTATCCGATAAAGATAGGTGAGAAGGTCTATATGGTCTTCCCAGAGTTTGACGATTATAATCCGTTGCAAGACATAATGACATACAGCGCAACTATTGAGGGCGAGTTTGTATTTGCTGCAACTGAAGAAGTAGATCTGTCGGAGATGTTAGGCGCCTTTATTGGCGATAGCAGTGGTCTGAACACGGTTTATATGCTTCCAGACGGTTGTGATATTTTCTTTGAAATGGAATATGACCAATATATCCGCGACCAGATACTAGAAAATGGGCGGTGGACAGAAGCGGGGCGGAGCGCCTTTAGCGTTGTGTTCTACACTCTTATCAATGACGAAAAAGTTGTAATCTTCCAAGCGTACGCAAATGACGTCTGTCTGAATACGGGCTCGAGCATTGAAGAGTTTGGATATGTATGGGTCGATCTGGTGTGTGTTGAGGGCGTGCCGAATGTAAAAGTGCGTGAAGACGTTTTCCTTGAAGCATTTTACTCGTACCTTGGCAGTCCAGTTTATGATGATGAAGCCATTACTGCGGGTGTAACAACTATTGTTCAAGCGTTAATGGAAGATTCTGTTATTACATTTGAACCAGATGTTATCCGTATAACAACGGCTAATGAGAGCGTTAAAGACTTCTTCCAAGTTGATGAACTTATCGGTAATATAACCACTCAAATTGGTTTCAAACAGAGGGTTACTGGCATTGATGAATTGGAATCCACTTTTGCGATGTTTACGGTTGGAGAACTGACTGACGTTTCGGGTACTAGCCCGTATACCACAGAACTGCACCAGACCATAACGGTTTACTTTGACTTTGGCACTTATGTTGAAGTTGTAGATATGTTAGTTGCGTATGATGAAGATTCTGTTGCCATTGTAAACGGGCAAAAAATATACTATCCAACTTTAGCGGATAGGTTTATGGGTACAACTAGGTACTATATGGTTACGATAACCGGCGATCTGTCTATTTATGGCATAGAGATTGTAAGTCTGACAGAGTCGTACGCCGAGTGGGAGCCGACAGCGGAAACACCGACAACGGCGAGGGTAGACCTTGATGCCGCGGGTGTTGCAACCACAGTTTATGATGCTGTATACGAAGTTTTTGGCGCATATGACCGTTTGTTAGACGGCTATGTTGTTGCAAATGACTACGGATATGAAATAATTTATTACGAGTTTGAAGACGGCACTAGCTACTATGTAGTGGGTATGGGTGAAGACTACAAAGGCGTACTTACAAGTGACACAATGAGCATTGTGGTTGGTGAAGAAATTCCGGACGAACCACAGTATGATGCAAACGGCGACCCAATTGACTACAGAACAGATGAAGACATTTTGCGCGTACTAGATATGGGCGACCTTGTTTATTTCCGCGATTATGTAGTTACATCTGATGTTACACTTCACTATGATGTGGCTTCGGGCTATGCGGGTTATTATATAGTAGATAGCAGCATAAATATTATCTACAATATGATTGAAGACCACTACATTATAGAGTCATCAGCGTGTCTTGCAGAAGCACAAGTTGTGTTAGCAAGCCTAGGCAACATTACAATACTATATGCAGAAGATAGCGTTAACGGCGATTATAACTTTGCTGTTGGTGCAAATGTTAAGGGCTATGATGATGAGGCAGAATATCTTGTATCATTATATGGTGTAGATGTTCAGTACAACAACGAGTTGGGCGCATATATATTAGATGACCCAGATTATCTAATCATAATGAAAGCAGAAGTTGTAAATGAAATTAGCGAGTCAACAAGTGCGGGCAGTGTAATTCAATATGAAGAAGTTATGCGTTATAGCTTGTTTATTGAAGATGTAGCCGATTTAGCAGCAGTTTCAGCTAAATACACCAGCTTTACAGTAACGGTTGATGCGCTACTTGATTGGGATATAGTAAAATCAACACGCACATCATTTGGCACATTCGACTTTGCGTGGGTAAGGTGGACAGAAGTGCTATATGACAAAGTTGAGTGGGAAGACATAACCATTAACGGTGGCACTTATAAAGTTAAAGTTACCATTGGTGGCGGCGCTATGATGGCAACATACATTGAGATAATGGATGTAGTTATTGTTAACCGCGAAATTGATACACAAGACTATGTATATGTTTACACCGACAGTGCAGAAAGCGTGCTTGCACCTATCGTAAACACTGGCAGTGATGAGGCAATTACAATTAATGCTTATCTATATGCATTAATAAAAGCAGATTATGTAAACAATCAAGGCTACTTATCTGCAGATTTCACAGAATGGTTCTTTGAAGTTTATGATATTGAGTTTGACTTTATAGACTACTACGACGGTTCAGAAGAGCTAGAAACAGCAACTGTTCTTGGCAACTTCAACTGGACATTTGACTATGTAGATAACACTAGCAACGCCTTGTATTCTGAGAGCGATATCAGCAATATCCTACCAGAAAGCAGTTCAATTGTAACCTACATATACACCGAATACTTGGGTCAAGTTGTGGCATTAGCTGTTACAGTTGAGGCGCTTACCTTTGATTATTTGATGTTTGAGGGCGAAACTGAGGCTAATACTTACACAGTTGACTCATTGCTAGAGGAAACTTATACTATTCCATCCGATCCAACTTTCTACTTTGTAGAGGGCGGAACTATTAACTTCAGCGACCTTACAGCAGAAGGCAGCAGCATATTTGCTGATATGAAGTGGGATGTTAGTGAATACTTCTACACTGGTGACTTTGGCAGTGATGCTGAACCAGTTGCCGAAAATACCATACAGAGGGTAGCGGTTATTATCTGGACAAATGCAGTTGCAGATAACATTAAAATTGCGTGGGGCGACGAGGATGTAACACCATTCTTGAGTTCTAGCAGCAATCAAACAGCTACATTTATTGATATAGCTAACTTTGTTGACCCTAATAGCGATTGGATTGACACATCAAGATTTAGGACATATTCAATCTACATCACCGTAGATATGCCCGATAAGATTGTTGAAACAGTTGATTACACCGACGGCGACTATAGCGAGACTACAAGCAAAATTTATGTTGATAGCACAGATGCTGACAATTTATATGTAATGCAAGTTGACCCTTATGACTATAGCACATGGCAATTGCCATCAACCATAGGCATTTGGTTTGTTGACGGTGATAGTTCATATTCAAAAGAGTACGATGTTACTTGGACGGGTTATGAATCTGGTTATCTAACAAAAACGGATATTGATACAAGTGGCAGTGGGTACTTTGAAGTATACTGCACAATAGGTAATGAAGATATTGGTACAATTGAAATCCAAATGATTGTTCACCAATTATCTGGTGTGATAACATCTGTTGATTATCAAAACGAAAATGGTGATTCATTGGTTGTGGATAGTGACTTTGATACCGCTCCAGGTGTTTCTTATCTTGTAGATACATACGAAAGATTTGATATCCCTTCAATGATAAGTGTTACATTTAGTGACGGAAATAGTCGTTCATACTCACTAAGCGATTGGGGCGAGTTTGCTGCATTTGCACCAGGTGCATTGGTTAAAGGCGAAACTTCTTTTGGTGATACAGATTATTCATACACGCAAGACTTAGAAGTTACATTTGCAATTTACTCCAGAACAGTGGAAGAAATTGTTGTAAATAAAGCAAAAAGCGATATTGCAGATATTAGCATAAATTATACAACACAAACTATTAGCATACTTGTTGATTCAATTTATGACAGCACTAACAACTATTATGTAGTAGGTACAAAACTAAATATGTATGACTATATTGTATGGTTGTTTAGCGACTTAACAGTTACATTGAACGATGTAGGCGTTAAATCTACCTCATATGAAGTAGATATGACAGACGCAGTAAGTCAAGCCATTGCAGATATATTTGCAACGTTTGACACTCAACTTGCGCTATATGATGCACTAACTGGTCAAAACGGACTAGATATCATTATATATATAGGTCAAGGCGCGGGCGCTGTTGATTACACTGTTAATATCAAGCTAGAAAATGGTTTCGCACTTAAAGAAGATACACAAATTGTATACACTTCTGTGTATCCATATGAATTTGAAAATAACGTTGCTGTTGCTCCATATGTAGATGGATTTATATTTAGCGAAGACTTGGACGTTGATGTTGATTTTGCGGATGAAAATATCGCTGATGGTGATATGGATGGCATTGAAGAGTGGGTTGTAGGTGTTCCAAACGGATACACAACTGTGGCAAGCACCATTGACGGCATAAATGACGGCGATGTTATTACATCTTTAAGCTTTGAAACATTGCTACTTGGCACGGGCACATTGTGGATTTCTGCTATGTACGACGATAGCACTCGTATTTATGTTTGCATAGAGATTAAGTCCGAAATAATTGGTTCAAACTATAGTGCAGATTCCGATTACTACTTAGATATAAAAGACGGTACTATTACAGTAGATAACTATTATAATGTATCAAGTTATTTAGCTAACATTGCCAACTTCTTGCCACAAACAATATATCTATCTGGCAGCAAAGAGAATGCTATAACAAATGTAAAATGGACAGTTGATAACGCAGAATACTGGGCGGATGTTGTAACATATAAAGGTACTGGTGCAGCTACACTTGTTGCAACTGCATTCGTTATGAACCAAACAATCAGCCTATACTTAAACATTTTGGATAGTACTATTGTGGGCTTCAGTTATGAAGATAGCAGTGATACTACTAAAAATTATGAAAGTAGTGGCAACACAACTGACGGCATCACTCTTGCAATTGACCCATATGTAAATACCGGTTATGGTGGCGAGTTCACATTTGGCGGAAACATAACATTCTACCTTGCAAATGGCGCGTCAGCAGATGCAGATTCAGTTAACACTAGCACCTATGCTGTAAACAGTAGTGCATTTAGTATGGCAGATGTGCTTGTTACAAGCAACTACGTGGTTTATAACTATTGGGGCATTACAAATTTCAAGGTACAAAACTCGGGTTCTTCAGCACTTGATGTAACCGTAGATTTGGGCGCAACTGGTAGCAATGCCGGCGAACAAGATTTCAGCTTTAATCTTTCAGTTGTAGATAGAACGCTACAAGAAGGCGCAAATGCATCTAGTGAAGGCTATGATTATGTTGATGGTGAAGCGTATACCTATAATAAAGGTTCTGTTACACTTGACCCATATAGTGAAAACCTTACTGTTTCAACTAAACCATTGTTGTACTTTGCAAGTGAAGATGTAGGCGAACTATATTACACAATAACTGGTTGGAACGAAACATATGAAGTTAAGTACAACACGGAGTCAACTATAGGCGATCAAACACTTACTTCAACAATAACTTTTGACGGGTTAACTAGCCAAACAGTTACTATTGTACTTAAAGTGTTAGATAGAACAATTGAAGAGTGGCAGCTACTTGGTGATGACAAAGAAACTGTTTATATTACAGATTACATAGAGAACTATAGCAATCCAAAAAGTGTTTATGTATATGAAGATCCATTTGCAGGCTTGGCGTCAGATTTACCATCTTACTTCTATTGGAGCGATGATATTTATGGCGGGGCAGCTTTTAGTATCTTGGATTTAGAGATTGAGTGGATATTTGAAGATACTCAGATTGAGGCAGACGAAGACGGTGTTACAAACTTACTTGTAACGGGTTACATTAAAAACTCCGATGTTGGACAAGCAATCACCATACGCATTTACGTATATGGATGGGATTTTGCGGCAATCAGAAGGTGGTCAAATGATGACTATTACATTATGACAGATGATGTAAGGTTCTACTTCAGCACCTCAACTGGCACATCATCGGTAGAAAAGTATGAAATATCATTCAATGTATATGATACTTACACCAACGGCGACACCATAATAGTTAATAAAGAATTCATTCCAGAAGATTTGATTGAAGAAGGCAAAGAATCCGATTACGATTATATCCTTTACTATCAAGATTCTGCAAAGGAAAAAGCTAAAGAAAATGCGGGTGTAACAGCAACGGGTACTTATTATTTGGGTAACGCGGAGGTTGTAACAAAAGTTACAATGAGTGCAAACAGCGCTAACTACGAGTTTGAGCAAATTATCATAACTTCAATTGACTTGGGTTATGGAGATGGTGCTACAAATGAAGTAATTTATGTTGTTAATCCGTTGAATTTGTATTTTGTAGAAGAGGCTGATGCTTGGGGCACAATGAACCAAGAAAACGATGTTTACTTAGGCACAGTTACTGTTAGTTGGAGTACAACAACATTTGCAGATAGTTACTTGTCGGGTGGACTATATGTTGGTTGTCCAGTAACACTCACCTTAGAAAGTCAGAGTGATAACGGTGTATCAGTAACACAAAGCTTTAAAGTGTACCTAATTTTCTTAGATATGTCACCTGTTACAATTGCAGACGGCGGATCTGCTGGCGATAGCGCAATTCAAGAAGTAACCTACTCTAATATTGATAGTAGTATTGAAGAATTGACGTTTAATACGGATACAAAAGCATATGTAACTACAACGTATTATTATACAACTGATAAGGTTAATTACACCGCAAACTATGGCATCGGCACTCAACATCCATATGGTAGCAATGAAGTTTACAATAACATAGTTTCTTACCTAAATGATGGTGTAGATTACTTGCTTGAGTCAAACAACAGAACAGTATATAGTTATCAAGTTACAGATTGGGACGGCGCAGTAAATACCGCACTTTATATGAACCAAACCATATATTCAAAAGTAGTTGCAATTAATGGTACAGAGTACAATACAAATATGATTAAGTATATTGCAATATATAAATCAGAAGAAGATGACACAGAAGTCATAATCAGCGACTAATTTAATTAGTCAACAAAACACAAACTTTATAAGTCATTAGGGGCGCGCAATCGCTCCTAGGAGGTCAAAAAATGCACAAAACAGTCAAAAGAATCTTACTGATTCTGCTAATTCTAGTACTGAGCTTCTCGGTTATTAGTTGCGGTTCTTCCACCGACACTGATAGCAATAGTGGCTCTGGTTCTGGCAGCAGCGGGGCAGTAACAGATACTACGGTAGACAAGGCTGCACTTAACGCGCAAATCACTGATAGTTTTACAAACACCAGTGGCGTTGTTCAGTCGCAAGACATCAAGCATGTTTCAATTGAACATACTTTTATTGCCAACACCATAAATGTTACAATCACGTATGAGGCGGACTATAACTTCACCCGTACAGAAGATAGTGAGATTATGTTAAAAGTGTTTGACAATCAGTTTGCTTACAATACATTCTTTTTGTACTACTACGAAGGCACCCTTTACTATGAGTACGATTATGAAAAGGTAGCTATTGAAGGCTTTGGTGCAACCAGCACTTTTGATACATTCTTTGATATTATGCTGATGTTTGATATAGAAGATTACATATTTGGCGCAGATTTTATCGACTTGCTTTCAATGATGCTTGTTGCTGCAGATTCCACAAATATGTCTAGTTTTGATATTGACGGCACTTCAACTAATATTACAATTAAAGACATCAACCTAGATACTACTAAATCTATGGTTAATGATTTCTTAGAAGCTGTTTTTGGCGAACAAACTTTTGGCACAAAATTAGATGCGTTGACCTCCGCATTTTTGGGCTTTGAGTTGAGCGACTTAGGCAATATGGAAATCGGTCTTTTTAATGTAAGCGAAATGGAAGTTATCCTTAAAGACATAGCAGAAAATGGCGAAACAGTTAGCGCGATTTCTAGCTTTAACGTTGTGTTTAGCGGCACTCAAGCTGACAACATCAACACATATTACTACGAATTTAAATACACCACATCATCAGAAAGTAGCAAAATTGATTTGAGCGCTGGTGATGATATAACAACTAATGATTACAATTCCGCAAAAGAAGGTGTGTCACACTACATTGGCACCGTTTATATAAACTCTTTGGCGACAGAATTCGACACAGAAATTAAATCTAACATCAGCTTAGATAGTAATGACAACAACCAAATTTCTATAACCGTTGGTGACATAATTACATCTTATCTAAACGGCACCGACCTCTATTTAAATATTGAGGGACTAACCTCATTGTACCTTGGTAACGGCATTGACTTAGAGTCACTAGGCTTCCCACAAGTTGTGTTTAACGACGTAGACCTTGCGGGCACTTTGAGTGATATGTTAAGCTATATTACAACCCTTACATCTCTTGGTGTAAACTTTGAAGATTATATTGATGAAGACTTTTGGGATTCATTAGGAGAATTGACCTCATCAAACGAAGCACCAAACTTTTTAGTTGAAGGCAGTTTACCAGATATTATACTAGACCGCATTTCAAGCAACGGCACAGAGTTTACCGTTAACATTGATAGCACGCTATTCGGAATATTGATTGGTGATTATGAAACCACTATTATGGATTACATAACTACCGCTTTAGGGATACCAGAAGAAACGGTTTATACTCTTTTGGGCGCTGATGAACTAGCAGAATTAGTTATATCATTTACATATGATACAGCAACTGCGGCAATAGGTATTGTGTTGTATTCTGGCACAGAAACTATAATGGAAATTGAACTTTATTCTCAATTTATATCTGAAGATGCAGACTTTGTTATTGAAGAGCCAACCAACAGATATGATAGAGATGTTATAACTAGTGATGAGGGTGAAACTTCATATAGCGACCCATACTTTAACTATGACGAGTATGAGACACTTGGCACAATTGAGTGCACAACATTATATTTAGAAGGCACTTTGCGCATACAAGGCACAAACACCGTTGATATGAGCGCATTCTTTGGTGCATTTATTGGTGACAGCACGGGTGTTAACACTCCATTTAGTTTTGCACTTAATGATATGATTTATTTAGAAGCATATTTGTGGATAGTTGACGGACAAACTTATGTTTGGGCAGAACTAAAGTATCAAGCATCTGGATCTAGCACGGCTATTGATTTAGTTAGCATTTATACATCTAGTGATGCGGAAGATTACTATGTTTCTTGCATATGGGTAGATGCAGACTTTATAATTTCAGCAGACGGCTTATATCAAGCGTTTGAAGATTTATTGGGTGTTGATAACATATTTGCAGACACTGATATGCTAAGTATGTTGCGCACATTAACTAGTGATACTATAGTTGATCTAGAAGATGATTGCATTACATTTACACTAGCACCATACACAGCTTATGGCGTTACAACTGATCCTATTTATGACCTTATTGGCATTGAAAATATGATTGCTGACCTTTCTGCAGTTGTTACATTCAGCGTGCCTGATATCGTTACAGAAATGGAAGAAGCTATTGCAAGTGGCAATTATTATCAACCTATTGTAAGCAGTATTGACGAGTGCATTTATGACAGCGTTTATAATGCTGAGTGGGTTGAAACGGTTACAGTTAGCTTCGGCAACACAATTACACAGACATTCTACTTGTCATTTATTGGCGAGAGTGCAGAAATTGTTTCGGGACAATACTATTATGAACCAACTGCGCAGCTATTTGGGCAAGGCGTAAGTTATATTCTTGTATTAACCGATCAAGAAAACGGCACTAAAAATATAATTGCATTGTATTTTGAAAACAACGAAGGTAGTATTCAAATAGACCCAACTGAGGCAGATGCAATCCCAGTTAAAATTGGCGTTGTTTATGATGACGGCACTATTGGCGAGCAATATTTTACAATAGTGGGCTTTCCATATGTAAATGACACAAGCGCTACAAACTGTATTTCTACAGCTATGGCGGGCGTAGATGCAACAAATTACACCATTATTATAGGTGAAAACAGCATTAAAGAAACCATTTTTGAAAATGTTAGCGTAGAAATCTTAAATCGCAACATCTCACCAGTTGATAATGAATATAGGGTGGTTGGCAAAGAAAATATTCCTGTTGTTATGACAGTTACAATTGACCCTTATGAGTATTCAATTCAAAAAGAGGCAGATAGCAGTTATAGCCCAATTCCTTCCGACCTCACATTGTGGTTTAACAACGTGAGTGGCGATAGCGTTGTTGATAGCTTGACTATTTATGACTTTGAGTGGGATTTTGACGAAAGTTTAATTGATTATGTGGGCGGCTGGTTCTATACAATTGCCTACTACAACACTGTACAAGTATGCTTAAAAGTTACTGTTGTTGCAAAGACCATAGACTATGTTTCTATACAAAGCGTATATGATAGCAGTGTTTATGAAAATGGCTATTACACGCTTGATTCAATGGACGCATCATCATATTATATGCCAACAACCTCAACAGAGGGGCAAGAAATTAGAATTTACTTTATAACTGGCAACTATCGTATTATTGGTGAAGAGCCAGAAGATTATGTTCAAACTGACGCAAAATGTGACGGTTACTTTGATATTGATTTAACGTGGTTGTATGAGTATGCAGACAATGTTTCATTAGATACAATTATAAATCCGCTAAATGGTGGCAAAACAAATGTAAACGTGGCAACTTTTGGTGACAGCATATCGGGATTACAAACTGTAAATGTTGTGGTTCTTGCACCAAGTAGGCGTGTAAGCACAATGACCGACCTAGTAAGCGCGATTACAACACTAGCAGTTGATGCGGACACGGGTAAAATTGACGAAGCTAACACCGTTTGGACTTCTTCACGCATAAGCGCGGTTGGTTTGGGTGAAGTAGACGGCATCTATGACGAAGACGGCATTTATTTTGAAATTGACCCTTATGGCAGTGCCGATTCAAAACAACTACCTTCTACAGTTATTTTGACAATTACATATGGCGCAAACAACACTACTATTCGTTGGGAATATGATATAACTTGGGTTGCTTCAACAATTATTGATGAAAATGGCAATATTTTGATGCCACTTGCCGAAGAAAACTATTCAATAGCAATAGGCTATATTGGCACGGGCAGTTTGAAACAACAAATCACAGTATGTATACACAACTTGAGTGGTGAGTTTGACGAACTTTATATGATAGATGCAAACACTGGTGATGAAATTGTTACAGATAGCACCGGCAATTACACCATAACTATCAATCCATATGACGCATACATCTTGCCAACAGAATTTACATTGGTGTTCAATGGTGAATATACAACCACACGCACCTATACAACAGAGTGGTATTTATACAACTCGGTAACGGGCGAAGATGAAGAGTTAACTAAGTTCTCTTATTTAGGGGGCACGTATATACTACACAGCTATGTGGCAGAAGACCGCGAAAATAGCATTTTGCAACAACAAATTACGCTTGTTGTAAACGTGTTGCCACAAACGGTTGAATCAAATGTTATTTATGATTTAAGTGACCAATTAAAATATGGTTCTAGTGCAACAAGCATTGTACTTGACCCTTATTCAGATGAAAGTGGCGAGGTTTTGGCAAAAATAATGTCAGATGATTCACTTTATGGCTTGTTATTTACAAATGGCGACACCGCTTATGGCTTGCCAATTGAGTGGACTAACCTTGACGAAGTTGTAGATTTACTGCAAAATGATATCGGCACAATTGTGCTTTATGGTCTTGTTTACAGCGAGTATGAGAGTTTGGTGCAAGAAGTTAGTGTTACAATAACTGTTCTTGAAAATAGCGCAGCTGCAATCAGTCTTGATAACCTTGACAGTTCATTGGTTTCAAAGAAAGTTTTAAGCTACCTAATTACTGAGTCTGAAGGCACTATTGAGTTAAACATAAATATGCCATATCTACTTGAAATCCCAGGGGAATCTGGCGTTATAAATGTAACAGACTACCTATTCTATCTACTAGAAGTTGTTACAGTTTACACTGCTGACGGACAAACATACACAATTGACTTATCCGAGTTTCTTGGTGATTATGATACGCTAAATACAGCGCTATTCTCTTACAACTATGGCGACTATAGCGAAGTTGAACGCACCATTGTTTCACTTACAAATGGTTCAAGGCAAGATAACTTTACAATAATAATTACCACTGTTTATGACGCTATGAGCATAAGCAGCTTGCCAATTTATGTTGAAACATTCTCTGAAGACGGTACACCTAAATACCTAGCCAATGACTACGAGTTGCCAGACTATGTTGACGTTACTTATGGTATAAGCGGCACTGTTACATATGAAAATGTTTCTTGGGTTGTTTACGCGGATATTATGCTAGACGGTTCTATTAAATACAGCAGTGGTGACAGTATTGAGGTTATTGATAGCGAGCTTATAGACTCAATTAACGGCATGTCTATTTATCTTGCAACAACATTGCCAAACGGCACAACAATTATACGTGAATTCCACTTCTATGCAAAAAACATCGACCTAACTAGGTATGATGCTACAGCAGAAAGTGATAGTAACTATACAATTAGTTCGGGTCTAATTACAATCAATAATATATATGATATATATCCATTTGATTTTGATGCTATCCCAACCACAATTGTGCCACAAGCATATTCAAATACAAGCGGAAAATACGAAGTTGGCGATACCATTACATTTACAGTAACTTGGGACTTCTATTATGATGCAGATAGCATTGCTGAATATATTGTTGCAACTGGACAAAGCGTGCTTCAAATTGGTGAGGCTGTTATTGAAATGTACAACGGAGTTAATCAAACAATTGAACTTTATTTGGTTGTGCAGTCACTAACTACAACACAGGCAGAAGGCGAAATCTTAGATTTTGATATCGATTGCGACAGCGTGTTGTTTGATGACGATAACGATATTTATGTTGACCCATATGTTACAAACTATGGCGGAAACTTAGTATTGCCAACAGAACTATCAATTTACTTTGGGGCTAACGGCACAACTCACTACTTCAGTTCAGCAGATAAGTATAGTTTAACATATGAAATTTGCAACATTTACGACGAGTGGGCTACAATTTCTGAAATTGCATACACCCATTTAGGGCATAGTTTGGGCGACGATTATGGCGCTACAACAGACACATTGGATATGCGCATAATTTTGCCAGACGGCAGTTATATCGCATTTACACTTGAGTTCTATAGTCGTGAATATGTTTCAATTGCAATGCAAAACTTTAGCGATAAAGATGTTGATGATGATACCCTAATTAATGGTACAGACTATATTGACGGAACATATTATATTGACAAAACATATTATATTGATCCATACAACAGCGCAACATTCACTTTGCCAACAGAAGCATTGTTCACATTTAAAGAGGGTGACTCAATTTACATTGATGGCATCACTTGGTCTGTTTATGACAGCACGGGCAATTCACTAATAAGTGATTATGAGTTGTTTACAAACAATAGATTCAACTTAACCGACTCTAGCTATGAGGGTGGCACATATATACTTAAATCATCCCTAAGCGGTTATGGTGTTGAGGCACAAGAGTTTGAAATTACAGTTTATGTAATTGACCGTAGTTTGAGCACTGAGCTAGAGATTTCCATATACAGCGATATTGACAAAATTGAGATTAGTAGTAGTAGTGGCGATTACAGCTTTAACCTATTGTGGACTATAGGCAACCCATTTGCCACTGTTGTTAGTGATATGGAAGATACATTATCTTTATCTATGTTCGCAGTTAATGGCAACACAGTTACTGAAGATAGTGATTATTACGCATATCTTCAAATTGCGAACCTAGTTATCCCAACTATTGATTGGGATATGACTAATGATGACATTGATTATGACGGTATGTATGACGAAGTGTATGATGGTACACTTACAGCAGACGGTGTGACACTTGGTGAGAGTGCAAGTGTTACAATTAATGCCAACAAATACGTTTTTGCACAAATTGCAGGTTGCAGTGACAATGTTATTGACTTTAATCCATACACATTAGAAAGTGAATTGAAATCTTATGACATAGAGTTCAATGAATATGTGTATGTTGAATCAAGCAATAGCTACATTTATAGTGGCATTGAAAAATTCACATTTACACCTAGCGAGTTTGCCGACTTTGATGACAGCTATGCAATTATTGATTTTGGTGAGCACAGCATAACTTCTGACACAACATATAGCACATTCACATTGGGCAACACTCAAAAAACAGATGATTGGCAGATTAGTGTTGATGGTAAATACATATACAGCTACACCCAAGTTTATATTGAAGAGCTTGACTTTGGCTATGGCTATGGTTCAACTGGCATTGTTGAGTTTGTAATTGACCCACTAAATCCAGTTATCCCAGAAGAAGCGCTAGCACAAGGTAGCACTGCGGGTAGCGATTCAGAGGCGTCAACAGAGCACGGCTCAGTTACCATTGTTTGGGATGACGAGTTGTATGAATATATCCAAAACTATAACGCAACTGAAGATTATGCGCTTATATCACTAACAGTTAAAGCGCAAATTGGCACGAAAACATATGATATCCCATTTGAAGTTAGAGTTTATCTATTAAACAGAACTCCAACTTCTATCACAACAACAGATGTTGGCTATACAACCACTCTTGCGGTTAATGGCGAATACACATTGATGTATTACAACTCTTCAAATACACAAGTTTGGAACTTTGTTATAAATCCAACCGATGAAACAATTTATGTAGAAGAAACTAACACCTACATAATGCCTACAAATATCACATATTACTTTAAATCTACTTACAGCAATACAGCGCTACAAACTGCGGCTAAATTGTTGGGTTCAAGTATGGTGTTTGTAGATATTGATTGGGAGTTGTCGGAGGCAATTACACTTGACGGCACGCCAGATAACTATTACATCTCACTTGATGTGCTATATAGCGGAATGTTCTATTATACAAGTGATTACAATGAAGAAACTGGCACAAATGAAGCTTCACCTTGTTTCTACTATGACTATGAAAATGGTATGTACTGCTATGTGAGAGAGTTTGATTCCGATGAAAACGAATATGTAGGCGATTACTTACGATATTTGTACAATAGTGATGAAACTGGTATAGACTCTAGTTTCCAATTACAACTAACTGTTACAAGCAGTTCGGTTGAAATGATTTATATGGTTACTGATGACGGTTATATTGAAATGACGCAAGTTATAAATGCAACTGACGGCACTACTTATCTAAAGGCGATTGGCGACTTTGCTATTGACCCTTATGAGTTGAACTATTCAAGCAGTTTTCCAACTACAATCGCAATTAAGTACTATAATGATACAACGCTAGTTTATGTAGACGAGGTAGAGTGGATATTTGACACCGATTACTTAGAGAGATCTGATGTTATTGACGGCTCAATTGCAGACAACTCCAACCCCGATGTTGATGTAATGACAACTATGGTTGAGTTCCCAATTTACGGAACCACTATAGCAATCCAATTCCCAATTAAAGCAAGGGATATTGAAGCAACTAGCACTGACCCTATCGACGGTGGTACAATTTACGTGTTAATGGGTGAGGACTTGGAGTCACAACTACCTAACTACTTGTATTATTCATTTATATATGAAGGGCAAACCGATATCACCGCAGTTCCATTATCATTCTCAAGCGGAACAAACGGCTTGTACGGTTTAAATACAAATGAGGTGCGTACTTACACCGGCGTTTATGCAACACTTGGCGCGGTTGATAGCTATAACATATTATTTACCATTCAAGTTATTGATCCGCAAGTTACAAGTATAATTACAATTGGTGATAGTGATGCACAAGGTGCGCTGATTTATGATACACTTGTTGTTGCGCGCAATAACAACAACATTTATACAAGTGGTTTAGAAACAAGCTTGCTACCTGATATAGTTATTGTTGACGATTACGGCTCATACTTAACAGTTGAAGATATTGAATATGTAATTAGCTTTGATAGCGACGGCACTGAAACCAGTTATGCTAAGTTCACTTGCAGTTACACATTTATATCAAGTAGTTCTACCAAAATTAGTGGTGATGCGGAGGGCAATACTATACTTCCAATTTACTTTAGTGTACCAATAACTTCTTATGACTACACCAAGTTGGATTCCGACTTAACACTAGATTCTTCAGCTAGCATTGAAGTTGAGCTTGATACACATATCACCACAGATGCACTACCAACACTTACAAGTGCAAGTGGCGCAGTATATGAGATTTTCTGGAACCTTTCTGAAGTGGATATCGCGCTTGCTGGCACATACACCGCAACGGGTACTTATATGACTTCTGGTGGCAATACAAGATATGTTTCTGTTCCAGTTGTTGTTACAAAAGCGCAAGTAACCACTGGTGATATTGCCTTGTCAGATGATTGGTTTACAACTTACTATAGCGGAACCGCTAATAACATCGCAGACTACTTGACTATTGAGCAGTTTATGAGAGAAAATGGCGAGTATGGCAATGTTGAAGGATACTCAGTAACTTATAGTTCAAACGGTGGCGCAACTTGGGTTAACCTTGCTCCTACAAACGTGGGTTCATATATGGTTCGTATTGAAATTATGGATTATAACGTAGAGGGTTATTTGGAATTCAGCTATAATATCTATCAATATGTAATTAATCCAACTGATGTTGTATTCTATACAGAAGAGTCAGCGGTTGGCAAAGAGCAATCTACTGCAGTAGGCGGCACTATTGACTATACATATAATTCTCAAATGCAAGAGCCATTTATAAACAATGTTCCAACTAGTGATAGCACATTTGTATACACAATCACTTACTATGCGGTAGATGAGTTAACATACGAAACATTAGGTGTTACAACTCCAATAAATGCGGGCACATATTTAATGGTATTTACAATTGATTCTAATCAACAAAACTACACAATTTCGTTGATTAGTGGAGAAACAAGCGCGCGAACAACATACTCTATTTACGTTGTTATAAGCAAAATAGATGTAACTTATCAACTTGTTAACAGTTTGACTTATGACGGTTCATCTGCAAGACAAGCAGAAGTTGTGGGCTTACCAGATGATTATGCAAGCTACGGCATTGCTGTTACATACAAGTATACTTCAAGCGAAGGCTATGCACTTAATAGTATGAGCAATGTTGGTTCATATGAAGTTGAAGTTATAATTGACGGTGGCACAAATTATCCAGACGGAGAAGTTAGCGGAACTGTTACAATAAATCAGCTTAAAGTTTATGTTTCGGCAAATACAGTAACTTCTACATATTTGAGCGACCTTAAAGATTTTGATTCTGAAGTAACAATACTTATGCAAGACGAAAATGGCGAGTACACTGTTAATGGCTTGCAAGGCAGCGATACAATAAATGTATTTGGTACAATTGCCATATCTTGTGTGGATAGCGAGGGTAACACCATTACCGACCTAAGTTTTATTGGTGACTATGACCTTGTTATTACAAGCATTGTATCCACAAACAGTAAGTTTAGTAACTACGATATTGTAGCTATGGTAAACGGTACATATACAATTGCAAAACCAACTGACGGCTATGTAATTGAAGATAGCGAAGAACTTCAATCTGTATATCTAAATGCGCTTGAAGATAACACCGTTGTAAAATGGTACTTGAAACCAGGCGTTTATGATGCAATCACAATTTCAAAGAACGTGGCTCTAACAATAGTAGGTGCTTATGACCCAGTTACTGGTGAAATCGGTGTATTCATTGATTCTATTACAGTAGAAAAAGGTGGTTTATCGCTTGATGTTATTGCATTTACAGCATCCGCAAACAGTACATCACTTAAGATTGGCAGCGGGGCTAGCGATGTTACACTAAATCGTGTTACATTTACTAGAGAAACAGAGCTATATCTATCAGAATGCGTAGCAATTGTAACAAACGCTAACTATACCGGCACTGTTACGCTAACCAACACAACATTCTACGGATATGCAACTGGCATTTATATTATCGGCGGATCATTACTAGTAAACAATTGCGTGTTTGATTCAAATATATCTAGCATAGTTGTTGCAAACACCGCGCAAGATATAACAATACTTAATTCCGATATATCATACTCTAAGTCAGTAGGCGTAAGATTTTACTGTGATAGCACAAATATTATCATAAGCGGTTGCGTATTTACTGCAAATATGAGTGCAATTATGTCTATAAATGAAGTAGACGGCAGTATCTCTGTTCAAAATGAATTTGCATTAAACGCAAATGATATAGTAATCAATTAATAACCAAGTTAATTTATAGGAGGATAGTTAACATGAAAATAGCATTAAAAATTTCAAAAATCGTTCTAGTTATGGCAGTTGTAGGTGCAATGGCATTCCTACTTTTAATAGGCCTACCTTCTGGCACAACTGATGAAGTTGTTGACGGAGCTGTTGCTGAAGTAACAGAAGAAGTAGCTGCATAATTGTTTGTAAAACATATATGGATATTGCAGACATAATAGGTGAATTGGCACACCCCTACCCTAGCGGCGGGGGTGTGGTTGAATATTTTTTGGTGCGTGTTGCGCCTAAAGAATATAAGCTGTTATTGTTTTTGCCATATTCGCCTTTTACAAAGAATCCCGAAGGCTACACCAATTTAGATGCATATTATGTGGCAAGCAACACCCTTTATCATACACAAAAGGCAATTATAGCAAAACTTGCAAGTTTTGGGGCACAAAGTGACTATAATGACATAAAAAGTGAGTTTGAAAGGCTAGGGTGTGGCGTTCGTTTGCACACAACTCTTATTGCAATTCCACCATATGGCACCAAGGTTGCACTGGCAATAGTGTCATTAAAAGGTGAATTTTTAGAGCATAAAGTTGCATTTTCTGCTACTTGCGATAACTGTGGCAGATGTGTTGCCGCGTGCCCAAGTGGTGGCATCAGCGCAACAAACTTTACGCGCGCATTGTGCCTAAGAGACGCTATGGATAACTACCAACACACCAAGCTAAACCTAGCACCGCTAAGCGGTAGCATTTTGGGTTGCGATAGGTGCCAGAGCGTTTGCCCACAAAATAGCGCAATTGCAAGCACCGAAACACCAGCAAAACTGCTAGAAATGTTGTCATTTAAATGGCTATCACACGCGTTTAAAAGTGGCAAAAAGGGGCTTATGCCACTCGCAGAATTTATGGGTGCAAACTATATAAGACCCAATCGCATAGCTTTTTTCGCAATTAATTCTGTAACTCAGCAGTGCGACAGCTATTTTCTGCAACAATTCTTTGACAATGCAGACCCCACAATTGCGAACGCTGCAAAAGCACAATATCTCAGCTTAAACAAAGACAATAATTTACAAAACTAGACAAACGCTTTAATCATATCTACTATATAATGGTTGTATGAGAGAAGTGTTTTTTTGCGAACAAGTTGAAACAAGCGTTGCTAAATTAATTAAGGATAAATATCCATATGGCACCGTTGCAGTATTTGGGGCAAGTGCCGAATTTTTAGAGATGCTAAAGGCACAAAATAACCCATATGTAGAGGGCCCAACAAGTGAACTTGCTAAACAAATAAGATATATAGTTGCGTTTGGCAATGATAGGCAAATAGCCGCCGCAAAATCGCTTGCAAACGCTAGAATCCTTATACTTTGTCCAAACAAATTAAGTGCTACAACCATATCTAATTATGCACTAATAGGTAATCAAATATGCAAAGTTGGTTACCCAAACTATATATATTTACACAATGATTTAATAGATTTATATTGCAACGATTTATTGCAAGCAATGATTCTGGTGCATATTTCTGCCCTAGATATAATGGCAGCAGAGGTGTGTGTTTCTAAAGAGATAGAGGATATTTTTAAGCAATCTTACACCTTTATTATAAACGACAGAAGTAACAATTGTAATATTGAAAAGGGTATGCAAATTATTGCAAAAATGTGGGACTATAAGGCAAGTTCTGCCATAATGTATGCTGAATTTATAGCGTTAACTGAAGGTAGAGAGCACAGCAGTGCGGGAGTAATTTTTCTAATTTATGTGCTTACACAGTTTACAAAATGCAAAATTAGTGGTATCTTATATGGTGCAGATAGGGTGCGAATTAGACAACTTTTCTGCTTTCCCAAAGGGCATAAGGGGTATTTAGGTGAGCAACAGCCATTTAAGCCTAGCTATCACGTGCTTGAAAGGTTTTTGCCTTGTGACGAGATTATGTGGCGGATTAAGGCGCAGTGCTTGGGGGATGCAGTAAATTTACAAGAGGTGCGCTATAATTGCAAACAAACAATTGATAACCTAATGATTGCTATGGAGCTTGTTCCCACAAATGGAGCGCTTACATATTTTGCGTCTTGCGGGTTTTTAGAAGGAGTTTTTAATGAAAACAGTAGTTGATGTAGATGTTTTTGTGTTTGATTTAGACGGCACAATTTATTTAGGTGATAGCGCGATAGGCGATTCTATCAACACGCTAAAAAGGTTGGAAGAAATGGGTAAAAAAGTTTTTTTCTTAACCAACAATAGCAGCAAAGGCAAGGGCGAATACACCGCTAAAATGGCAAAATTGGGCTACAATTGTGGCAAAAACCAACTTTTAACTTCAACTATGGCAACAATAAATTATCTAAACAAAAACTGCGCAAACAGCACTGTTTATCCCGTTGGCACCCCTGGTTTTGTAGAAGAAATCAAAGAGGGCGGCATTAACGTAGTGGAAGAGGGCGCAGACATAGTGTTGCTTGCCTACGACACCACATTGACGTACGAAAAGATGAAAAAGGCAAATTTAATGTTGTTAAACGGCAGTGATTTTATAGCCACTCATCCCGACGACGTATGCCCATCTGAAGCGGGTGACTTGCCAGATGTTGGGGCATTTTTAGCTATGTTTAAGCGCGCAAGCAAGAGGGAGCCTCGTGTTATATGCGGCAAGCCAAACCCACCAATGGCAGCTCTTGTTGAGAGCGTTGTTGGAGTTGCTAAAGACCGCATTGCAATGGTAGGAGATAGGCTGTATACCGACATAGCTTTTGGGATTAAAAACGGATATAAATCTGTAGCGGTGTTGTCGGGCGAGACAACTTTGGCAGAAATTGAGGCTTCAGACCTTGTTCCAAGCATAGTTTTAGGTAGTGTAAACGATTTAATCGTATAAAAATGCGATATTTTAGATAAATATAAATACAATTTTTATAAATGGTGAAAAACTATTGCAAAAAAATGTTTTATATTATATAATTATAAAACAATAGATTCCATAATGGAGTAGTTATGAAGAAAAAAATTATTTTAGTAGTATTATGTTTAGTGCTTACAATATCATTGTTTGCAGGATGTACAGAGTCATACGGGGCAAGTGCAATATCAACCGATTACACCGACACAACAGTCACAAGTAACGGTGGTCTTGCAGTAACCTACGGTGATTATTTGTATTACATTAACGGCTATGCTGGTGCTGATGTTGATAATACATTTGGCGATGTGCTAAAAGGTGCAATCGCTAGGGTAGAGTTAGATGCAAATGGCGATCCAATTGCAGAAACCAACACAATTATCGTGCCAAAAAATGTTTACAATACAGTTGCAACCTCAGGTTTATATATTGTTGGTGATTACATTTACTATAGCACCCCTTCAATCGATAAAGATTCAACAGGTACCGCAAAGACAACAGCAATGTGGATAATGCGTACAAAAGTTGACGGCACCGATACAGAAGTTATCGCAAAGTTTGATGATTACACAGCAATTTACAAAGTAGTTGATGATTACATTGTTTATTATTTAAGCTACGAGTTGCATATTATCGATTTAAACGATAAAAACTTTACCGATACAATGATTGATGAAGAAATTAGCGCTCTTTATATGACTGAGTACGAAGACAACAGCAACGAACTTGTTGACGCAGTTTTCTATACAAAGGCAAATGAAGATACTACAATTTCAAGCAACATCGTTTATTCATATCGCGCAGGAGCTGCTGAACCAGTTATGCTAATTGATGCAGATTGCTTCACATCTTTAGATTCTGCCGATTCAGATAACACACGTGGTAAATACTACACCATTACTTTGGTTGAGTCAATTTACACAACAACTGGTATCCAATTGATATACACAAGGTTAGATAGTTCTTCAAACGCAATATCATCTGGTACATATTCATATGAATTCAGCATTGCAAATGTTTCAGAAGAGTTGTCATTCAACTATGCAAAAGAAGTAAGATATAGCTACTTAACAAGCTACACATCATTCTATTTCTTAAGTGAAACACAAGCTTTGGTTCTAAACAGCACCGACTACGCAATTTTGACAAAGTCAACAGACGGCAATTGGTACACCGAGCAAACAGTTGCACTAATTTCAACTGGCACCGCTCCAGAAATCGTTAAAATTGAAGTAACCGATACAAACGTATGTGTATACTACATATTAAGTTCAGTTATCTATAAAATAGACGTACTTTCAAAAGAAGCAGCAGATGCAGAGTACACCGTAGATATCCGCCCAGCAGAATCTGTATATAGCGGCGGCTACAGCACAACTTGGTTGTCATATGATTTAATTGACGATACAATCTACTTCTTCAACGACAACGTTCTAAGCTACACCTACTATGTAGACCTATCCGAAAGCGTAAATCGCGACACCTACACACAACAAGCTTACTTACTAAGTGTTATGGCGGATTCGGACGAGGTAGCAATGCTAACCGCGTAAAAAGCCATATATCACGCATCTAACTTCACAAACCCACCCACACCCAATACTCATTTACGCTCTAGTAATATTCGTATCGGTTGCGGGTGGGTTTGCTTGTTATATACGCAATCTCTGGCTTTTTACACGACTTCTATTTAGTATTAATAAGTAAGAATAAGTGTTAGTTCTTTGTAAACGCCATATATCACGCACGAAACAGCCCTGCATTTTTGTGGGGCTGTTTTAAGTAATATTATATGAAGCGGGGAGAAAGCGCACGAAGTGCATTTTCGGACAGCTGAGTGTAATATATCGGTGCTATTGCTAGATTTATCTAGCCAAATGCTTGCATTTGTAGATTTGTCAACTTGTTGATAAATCAATAGT
>JAWXUT010000010.1:0-27172 GCA_044426075.1 Bacillota bacterium | reverse complement strand
TTACTCCGATACTTTATCCCTCTTAGACAAGAGGGGACAGTCAGTTTATATTTATGACTAGCCAATGTGGGAGTTGAGGAGTTTTGGGGTCAAGCCGCCCTCGGAAAAAGAGGCTTGTTCGTTTTCTTTTGCATACTTTTCATTGCCGAATTGCAAAGAAAAGTTTGTATGATTTATTACCAATTTCTTACCAAAACATCAAAAATAGTTGACATTTGACACGATATGTGTTAAAATAGTAGAGGTGAAGAGTCGGCCGCGAAACATCTCCCCTTGCGGGGTGTTTGGTTTTGGCTCTTTTTTATTTTGCCCCGTTCGGCGCACGCCGTTGGTTAGTTCATTCGCCGTTGTTTATATGCTTATGTGCTCTATAAATTTAAAATAGGGCGCAAGAAATTAATTAGCATTGAGGCCAAACTCAACAGTAAGGAGTTTGTTTTTATAACTTGTTTCTATTGCGATGACTTCATCTGCGCTAAGGCTTTTTGACAACACTTGCAATATGCTAAATTGAAAAGCTTCAAATTCAGTGCTTTTAATTGCAAGCACTTCTTTTAATTTTTTATTGCCACCGTGGTGAGATGACACATATTCTTTCCATCTGCCAAGTAGTCCATCACTGCCATAGCTTGAACCGATATAAATTTTGCCAGTGTTTCTGTTAGTAATGGCGTAAATTGCAAATACGCTTTTTAATGCAACGTGATAATCGTGATAGAGTATTTTGTCATCGATTATTGCCTTTAGCTCATTGAAGGTTAAAATTAAATTTTCAAAACCGCAGAAACTTTTTATATATTGAGGATAAATTGCAAGTATTTGCTTTTCTTTGTTCCCGTACTGATACCAACTGCGGGTTGCATTTCCCCAATCAATAACCAACTTTGATTTATATTCAGCCAATAATTCGCATTCTACCAAGTCAAGAACTATGTTTTCTGTTCCAAAGCTATTTGGCATAAAAGACCTGTATTCAGCCGAAAATTTAGGATTTTCAGTGCATAAACCATTTGAAATATATACAGCATCCAATATTGCGGTTGTTCCACTGCCACCAATAAACGAGAATATGTACTTCATTTTTGTGGGGAATCTAGCTCTTTGCATCATTGTATATTCCTTCATAAATCCATTTTCTTGATGATTTATACAATTTTTGTGACTCATCGAGTGCCTAACCAATAGACAATCCTCTAATGCAATGTTGTTTTTTCTTATAATGTCTTGTAATGTTAATTGTATCATAATTATTTCCCTTATCTATATTTTATTAGGGTGCGGCGCACAAGTGCTACTAATGTTCTGTTGTCCTCTCTACATTCTTCTTTGTCCTATTTTGTATACCTTTGTTCCTTGCCACTGCACTCTTTCGCCATTAATCTTGTATAGTTTGTTGCCTAGATACTCAATTCTTCCGCCGCCAACTTTGTATAGTTTTGGCCCTAGATACTCAACCCTCATATCGCCGATTTTATACAGTTTGTTTCCTTGCCACTGTGGCTTACCACCATAATATTTTACCAAAATCTCTTCATCAGACATAATTTTTCCCTCCTTGTTTTTGTTTTTATAACTTTATTATTTGTTTGATTCTATATGCTTTTGTCAGATTCTTCTTTGCCTATCTGCCAAAAATACATATCTATTAATTTCATATCTGTATATAAATCATTTTTAATTTCTTTTTTAATATTATTAAACTCTGCAATATTTTCATTATAAAAACTACACATTTGCGAAATAGATTTTTTATTGAATTTTGCACAATAGTTTGCCGATTTAACTGCATCTTTAAAATATCTATCATATGCAGGCACGCAGCCATATATCCCCAAAAATATCTTTGTGATTAATGTGTCGCTAGGGATTTTGCAATTATATTGTTTCTCATAAGAAAGACTAACCTCTTCACCGCATTCAAAAAGCAAATCCATATTTTGTATGAGTTCTTGCGCCTTGATATTGTGCAAAATTTTATATTTATCATTCATCATAATGTTTATAGCCTCAACATGCACTTTGTAGCTTTTCTTTAACAAAAACGAACTACCCCTTAACATACCCCAACTAGCCAAATAAAAAGCTAAATGCAAACACATTTTATCCAATATTTCTTTGTCATTTGCTTTATCTTTATTTTTTTGAAAATACATATAGCAATATTCCCAAGACTTATATCTAGCCTCAGAATCTTTTAAAATTTCAGCGTAAAATTTTAAGCATTTATCTGTTATTTCAAGTTTCATTTTTTCCAACTCCTTTATAAATAAATTTTGTTTAATTCTAGCAATAATTCTTGAACTTCTTTAACAACTTCGGGAGGTGAAACAACTCTTACATATTTGCCAAACTTAATTACCCAACCTATAAAAGCACGGGAAACTAATATTTTGGCAGAAAATTTCAAGCATTTTTCGTCGATCTTAATAAATTTAACATCTTTACCTATCTCATCAATGATTACATCAACCATATTCTTTGCAACAATAAACTCACACAATACTTCTTTGCCATTGTGTACCTCAAACATTTTTTCTTTTATTTTTGACAATTCTTGTGTGTCAAGTGGCAAAATCGCATCATCTTTGAGCTCTATTATATCACACATTCTATCAACCCTATAAAGAGACAAGTCATTATATTTATGCTCCCAACATGCAACATAATATCTTCCACTTTCTATAAACATAGTTATCGGGCTTATTACATATCGCTTTCCTTCTTTGCGAAGTACTTTTTCACCCTTTTCATTATACTCTGTGTACAAAAATGATATTTGCTTTTTGTTTGTTATGGCCACGTCAATTGTATTAATTGAGTAGTAAACCGCCTTGTTGGTCGTTTGTTTTCTACCTAAGGACACACAATTTTGCAACAACATTTTACTTTGCGTTTCGCTCTCTAGCGTAGATAACTTATTTAAAAGTTGTTCACTTCTGTTTGCTGTCAAAAATCTTGATGAATTTACTGCATCAATTAATATTTTAATTTCTGTTAAATCAAAACTTCGCTCAATAACATAATATTTATTAGAACGGCTTCGGCTAGTTGCTATCTCATAGCCAAACTCCTTTAGCTCTGCTATATCATTATATATGGTTTTTCTAGTCGCATAGACGCCCTCAAGCATTAGCTTATCCATTATATCTTGTGTAGATAGCGGATTAGATTCATCGCTATACTTTTTCAATATCTCATACACTTTAAGTAATCTAATTTTTTGAAACTTACTATCACCCATAGCCATTCCTCCTTTATCCTCACAAACATTATAATCCACATTTAGCTTAAAGTCAACACCAAGGTGTACCCAATTGAACACCATAACCGTTATTGATGAAAAAAATTACCATTATTAAAAAGATCAGGAGCTAGCCTAACGCACCCTACGATTTAATGTTCATCTGCGTTGAAATTTACTTTTATAGTGGAACAATATTTTAATGCGGAGCGGGCGTCAGGGGACTAACGCACCCTACAATAATACGATTTATCCGTGGCATAAATTAACGGCGTTTTATATAATTTCCCTCAACTTCTTCACTATTCACTATTACTTATATTCTACGTACTATTGATTTATCAACAAGTTGACAAATCTACAAATGCAAGCATTTGGCTAGATAAATCTAGCAATAGCACCGATATATTACACTCAGCTGTCCGAAAATGCACTTCGTGCGCTTTCTCTCTGCTTCATATAATATTACTTAAAAAAGCAACCCAAGAATGGAATGCTTTTTTGTGCGTGATATATGGCGTATGCAAAGAACTAACACTTATTCTTACTGCTAAACTACATTAAAAGAAATGTAAAAAGGCATAGATAGACGTTCGGAAGTTAAAATATTTGCAAGCAAATATTTTGAGCTGACGCTCTTCCACAAGCTACGCTTGTGACTTCCTCGTATATAAAATGCTCAGCCCCGTGAAAATGCACTTCGTGCGCTTTCTCTCTGCTTCACATATTATTGCGTGCACAATGAAGCGAACGCCCAATTTTAAAAATCCTAATGTATAAGTAACTTTTGAATTTTTAAAATTGGGCGCTCGTAAAGTTGTGTGCGTGATATATGCCTTTTTACCGGGTTTTTAATAGTAAGACGGTGATATCTGCGGGCGTCACGCCACTAATACGGGCGGCTTGGGCGAGTGTTAGAGGTGCGATTTCGCTTAATTTCTGCTGTGCTTCTAGGCGGAGCCCTGCTATTTTTGAATAGTCTAGGTCTGCGGGGAGGCGCATATTTTCCATTTTACTTGCGTCGCGGATAGCTTTTGCTTCTTTTACAAGATAGCCTTCATATTTGATTTCTATTTCTACGCGAGAGAGGGATTCGGTTGCAAACTCTGCAAAAGTTGGATCAATTGCAACTAAGTCGCTGTAGTTTAGCCCGCTTCGCTTTAAAATGTCACGCGCGGTGATGCCAGCTTTTGGCACGGGTTCATTTTTTGCAGTAAAGGCGGAAGAAACGGTGGCGGGTGAATATCCAACGGATAATTTTGCCTTGATTGCCTCAACTTCGGCTATGCGAGAGGTGAAAACTTCATAGCGCGCGTCATCTACCAACCCGATTTCGCGCCCAATAGGGGTCAAACGAACATCTGCGTTATCTTGGCGCAAATATAGGCGGTGTTCTGCACGGGAAGTCATCATTCTGTATGGCTCGTTTGTGCCCTTTGTAACTAAATCATCAATAAGCACGCCGATGTAAGAGGTGCTTCGCGCAAATATAACTTGCTCTTTGTTGTCAAGATACATTGCTGCATTTATGCCCGCAACAAGACCTTGCGCGGCGGCTTCTTCATAACCACTGCTGCCGTTTATTTGTCCCGCACAATATAGCCCCGCTATTTTTTTTGTTGCTAGTGTGGGGGATAGCTCGGTGGGATTTATTGAATCATATTCTATTGCATATCCGTATCTTGTGATAACAGCATTTTCTAGCCCTACAACAGAGTGCACCATTTCTTCTTGAATGTCATATGGCAAAGATGTTGATAACCCTTGTATGTACATTTCTGTGGTGTCTGCACCCTCTGGTTCAATGAATATTTGATGCCTTTCTTTGTCTTTAAAACGCACTACTTTGGTTTCAATTGAAGGACAATATCTAGGCCCCACACCACCAATAGAACCATTGTAAATTGGGGAGCGGTCTAGGTTTGAAAGTATTATATCGTGTGTTGTTAAATTGGTGTAAGTTAAGTAACAAGGGTGGTCGTTGCGAACTTCGCCATCTGTCATATAACTGAATTTTGGGATACCTTTATCGCCATATTGGGGTTCCAAAACATCATAATTAACTGACTTTGAAAGTATGCGAGGTGGAGTTCCCGTTTTAAATCTGCGGATATCTAATCCTAAATCAATAAGGTTTTTTGTAAGCCCACTGCTGCGCATAAAGCCGTTTGGCCCAGTTGGTCTAACATAGTCACCAATTATAATTTCTGCATCTAAATACACACCCGTTGCAAGCACAATTGCACCCGCAGTGTACGTTGCACCTAAGCCGGTTTTTATGCCAACTACGCGGTTATTTTCAACTAGAATTTCTTTGGCTTCGCCCTCTAAAAGAGTGAGGTTTGCAGTTTCTTCTAGCATAGATTTCATCAATCGGTGATATAAATTTTTGTCTACTTGGTTCCGCAAACTATGCACCGCTGCGCCGTTAGCAAGGTTCAACATACGCGTTTGTATGGTTGCTTTATCCGCCATAATGCCCATTGCTCCGCCCAACGCATCAATTTCTTTTACAAGGTGGCCTTTAGCGGTTCCGCCAATATTTGGGTTGCACGCCATAAATGAAACGGCATCTAAAGAAAGCGACAAAAGCAGTGTGTTTTTGCCGAGTTTTGCAAGTGCCACCGCCGATTCAACACCAGCGTGCCCTGCACCAATTACAATTGCATCATATTTTTTGTTCATAAGCACCATATATATTGTTTGACTATTTGCCAACGCAGAATTTTGAGAATATTTCCTCTACAACGCTCTCATCAACATCGTAGCCCGTTATGTCGCACAATGCACGATATGCGGTTTTTAAATCTACAATGGTGCAATCTAGCGTAATTACACCAAAGTGCGCAAGCGCCTCTTCAAGTGATTTTTCTGCAACTTGTAGTGAATGAATATGCCTATCGCGCGTAATAACTGCACCACTTGATGCGGCTGCGATATCCACTTTTTGGGTTATAATAGATACAAGTTCAGTTATATTTATCATATTTTTTGCACTAATTTGAATATCCACTGTGCGCTCAAATTGCATATTGTCACACTTGTTGCCAATAATTATGCGAGGTTTGTGCGCTGTGTCTTGCAAAATGCGCTCTTCTTCAGCAGAAAATGGCTGTGTTAAGTCTGCAATAAACAACACAAGGTCGGCAGAATCAATGGCGGATTTCGCCCTATCAATGCCTATTTTTTCAACAACATCGTCGCTTTGCCTAATGCCCGCGGTGTCTATAAGGTTGACTTTTACACCCTCAATTTCCATATGCTCACGCAAAGTGTCACGCGTGGTTCCGGCAATTTCTGTTACAATTGCGCGCTCATCATTTAATAGCGCGTTCATAAGACTAGATTTGCCTACGTTAGGTAACCCCGCTAAAGCTATGGTTATGCCTTGCTGTATGTATCGCCTATTTGATGCGCCATTTAGCAACGCTTTAATCTTAGCAAGCGCCTCATTTATTATATCATATGTGGGAGTTTGGGTATCTTCACCTAACTCTTCGGGATAATCAAGCACAACTTCTAAATTTGCAGACGCCGTTAACAACATATCGCAAATTGCATTTATTCCGCGACTAATATCACCACTTATCATACGATAGGCTTGGTTGATTTGCGCTTCACTTTCAGCAGAAATTATATCGGCAACGCCCTCCGCTTCATCAAGTGACATTTTGTTGTTTAAAAATGCACGCTTAGTAAACTCACCAGCGTGTGCGGGGCGCGCACCAAGTGCCACCAATTTGCGGATAACCCCTTGCATAATTGCGGTGCCTCCGTGTGTGTGGAACTCAATCATATCTTCGCCAGTGTATGACTTAGGCGCCTTGTAGAAAACACAAAACGCCTTATCATTAAAATTATTTGTAGATAGTTTGCCAAGATAAAGGGTGCGTGGTGTGATGTTTGCAAAATCAAGTTCTTTACTAGAAAAAACCTTGCTTGCAATATCTAACGCGCCTTCACCTGAAAGCCTTACGATACCAACAGCGCCACTTGTAGCAACAGAAGTTGCGGGTGCTACTATGATATCACTCATTAAAATCTCTTATTTTTTGCCCCAAAACTGCGAGTTTTGCCCGCACCTTTTTTGCGGAAGTCGCTTGTTGTGCCAAAAGTTACTTCAGCTGGCACTTCTTCAACTTCTGGTTTTGGAACATATACTGGATCTGGTTGATCATATTTATTAACATATTCGCGTGGTGCAGAATCAGAATTGCTGCTATAGTCGCGCCTATTGTTTCTGCGGTCGCCACGGTCACGGTTGTTGTAACCACCGTTTCTGCGGTCGCGATTGTTATTTTTGCGGTTAGGAACAATTACTACGTGGCGGAACTTGCCTTCACCCGCTGACTCTGTTTTAACAAAAGTGTCTTCTGCTAAAGCGGTGTGAATTATGCGTCTTTCAAGTGGGCTCATTGGTTCAAGCTCAATTGAAGAACTGGTTTGCGCTGCCTTTCTTGCCAATCTGCGTGCAAGAGCTGTAAGTGTTTCTTTTCTCTTTTTTCTGTAACCATTTGCATCCATATTATAACGGATATAAGATTGTTCTTGCTTATTGCAGCAAACTAGTGTTACATATTGAAGAGCCTCTAGAGTTTCTCCTCTGTAACCGATAATCTTGCCCGCGCCTTCGCCTTCGATATCAATACAAATTTCATCATCAATTATGTTGTAGGTTACACTTGCGCCCGGATTGATGTAGCCCATCAAAATATCTACAAATGAACGGCTGTTTTCTGCAACTTCTGCAACGTGTTGTTTTTCTGCATCGGTCAACTCGCGTTTTTCGTGCCTTGGTGCACTTTTTTTGTAAGCGGGTTTCTCTTCAGCAACTACTTCTTCAACAACTGCTTCTTCAACAACTTCTGAAACAACCTCTGCTTCTTCTGCGATAACTGGTGTTTCAGCTACAACTACTTCTTTTTTTGTTAGTTGCACGCAAGGTTTAGAAAATATGCCACCTGCTTTTAATACGGTTACGTCAACTTCTTCTAAAGTTAGACCCAAGTCTTTTAAACCTTTTTGAATTGCTGATTCTATTGTAGAATCGGTGTATTTATTAATACTCATTGTTTCTCCTATTTGATTGTTGTTGACAATCGCTTATCTTTAGCTTCAGCATCTTTCTTTTTGGTTACTAAATTGAATAGTAAATTGAATGTGGTGCTGAATAAGTTACTTACAACCATATATAATGTAAACGCCGTGCTATAGAATAGTGCAAATACACCCATCATAAGTGGCATCATATAGGTCATCATTTTTGTTTGATTTTGTTGAGCTTTTTGTTGCTCTTCTGTTTGACCAGCTACTGCTGGTTGCTCTGGTTGTTTGATTAGGCGAGTTGATACTATACTCAATAAGAAACTCAATATTGGCAATATCAAATATCCGTTCCAAACACTGTCGCCGTCTTCATTATAGTTGTAGTATTCTTCAATTACACCCATAACGCGGTTGTATGTTGTAGAATCCATATCTGTTATGCCCAACTTACCAAGCCCTGTGCCCGTGTAATCGGATACTGTTGGAATAGGATTTGCCCACGTATCTGACATAAAGATGTTTTTAGTTAACAAGAATTTCTCTGGTTCGTATGCTTCAAGAACCGCCGCCTCTGCTGACTCAACCGCCATAACAACTACTTCTGTGCTAGCATAACTGCCGTCTGCTGTGTATTCTGTAACCGCACTTTCGTACGCTGCATCATAAACTGCGGATAATTCATCAAATGTTGTGCTGTTTTCAAACTTAACTGCACTATTGAATCCACTGAAAACTACCATAAATATTGCAAGTGATATCAAACTTGGCAAACATGCGCTAAATGCACTGTATCCGTGTTCTTTATAAATTGCCCTTTGCTTTTGCATTAGAAGCTCTTTGTTTTCTCCGCATTGCTTTGCAGCTTTGTCTAGAGCGGGCTTCATTATTTCCATTTTTAATGTGTTTTTGCGTGACAACGTCTTTTGCCATACATCCATTGGCAATACTAGTATCTTCAAAAATATTGTAAATAATATAACCGTTATTCCGAATGCGCCAATTAGCTCAAAGTTGGAACCCCAACCTAAAACCCATTGATATAAATAATCATATATAAGTTTGCCGACAAAATTTAACTCTGTCGCTAAAACTAAAGTACCCATTTAGCACTACCTCTCAAATTTTCTTTGACGGGGTCAAATCCGCCTCGGTGGAAGGGGTGACAGCGCATTATACGCTTGAATCCCATGTAACTACCTCGTATTGCGCCATATTTTTGGATAGCATCTAGCGTGTACATCGAACATGTTGGCGTATAAATACAATCTCTGCCGATTATTGGCGACAACACCTTTTTGTACAACACTATAAATTGCTTGCAAATAAATTTCATCATTACTTATTCTCCGCAAGATGACCGATTTTTACCAATAAACGCCTAAGTTCTGCGTCAAGTTGATGATATGACGCTGTAGCGGAAGCTTCTCTTGCAACCACTACATAGTTCGCTTTTACTGTTAATGCCGGAATCAATAGCCTAAATGACTCCTTAATTCTGCGCTTAACTAGGCTTCTAACAACGCTGTTGCCCACTTTTTTGCTTACACTTATACCCACTTTTGTGTTATTTGCTTTAACAAAAATGACTACAAGCAAGGCTGACTTTGCACTCGAACCTCTGCGATATATGTAGTTAAAACTGGCGTTATTGGATAATCGATAAACTTTCTGCATAAATTAAGCTGAAAGGGCTGCTCTCCCTTTGCGGCGTCTTGAGCTCAAAACTCTTCTGCCGTTTTTGGTGCTCATTCTTTCGCGGAAACCGTGTACTTTGCTCTTGTGACGTTTTTTTGGTTGATAAGTTCTTTTCATTGTTTTATATCTCCATTTTTTCTTTAATTTTGTATTTTAGCTATGTGATTATATAATATATAAAATTAAAAGTCAAGCATTTGAACGCAATAACTGCGCACTCTTTTGTGCAAAATCCGCAAAACAAGCAAAAAGTAAATACAAAAAGCAAAAAATACCAAAATTATGCGCCTAAAAGCGGCTTCCTGCTTGCAAAAACAGTTGGCTTTTTATCAAAATATACAATTTTGCAAATAATCCTTGATATTTTTGGGGGGATAATATATAATGCAACTATGCAAGAATTTTTACCACAAAGTGGCAGTATCAAGACAGAAGATGAGTTGGATTTAATGAGCCCCAGCGTGTTATCGTTTATCGGTGACGGCGTGCAAACGCTATATGTTAGGGTAAAACTCGCAACCACTACAACGGCAAAAACAGAGTCTTTGCATCGCCAAACATCAAGTTACGTAAGTGCGGTGGCGCAAAGCAAAGCGTTAAAAAAGATTCAAGACATTTTAACCGAAAAAGAACTTGGTGTGTTTAAACGCTGCAGAAATTGCAAAACAAACACGCACGCAAAAAACGCATCTATTGGCGATTATCGCATTGCTAGCGGGCTTGAAGGGCTTATCGGATACTTGTATTTATCGGGTGCAAGCGCAAGGCTTGGGGAATTGTTAGAAATTGCATATAAAGATTAAAAGCATATAATGGGTATCCAAAATGCCCAGTAAAGGAGCACAAATGATAATAGAAGGCATAAATGCCGTAACAGAAGCACTTTCTGGAGAGATGACTATAGAAAAGGTTCTTGTGACAAAAACAGCGCAAAATCCTCGCATAGCAAAAATAGTTGCCATGGCAAAAAAGAATAGGATTAAGGTGTTTTTTGAAGACGGTTCAAGGCTAGATAAAATGAGCACATCAAACAATCACCAAGGCGTAATGGCGGTGGCAACTGAGTTTCAATACACAGAAATTGAAGATATTTTAGATGCAGAACGCACTGATCCATTGCTATTAGTTTTGCTTGACGGCATAGAAGACCCACACAATGTTGGTGCGGTTATAAGGGTAGTTGATTCAGTTGGGGGCGCAGGCATTGTGTTGCCAAAGCACCGCAGCGCAAGTGTAAATGACACGGTTATCCGCACAAGTGCGGGGGCGGCAAGTCACGTTGCAGTTGCAAAAGTTACAAATATTAACGACGTTATTCGCGATTTAGTGGATAGGGGCATAACCGTGCTAGCTGCAGATATGGGTGGCAGTTCGGTTTATGACACAGATTTAACTGGAGATATTGCAATAGTTATTGGTGGCGAAGGTTCGGGCGTGCACACGCTAACCAAAAAGTTGTCGAGTGGAATAATATCATTGCCACAGCTTGGGGCAGTAAATTCATTAAACGCATCAGTAGCAACGGGAGTTATGTTATATGAAGCAATCAGACAACGTAAATTCAAAAGATAAAGAAATTGCACTGTTAAAGCTTGCGCAAACTGGTGATCAGCACGCGCTAGAGAGCTTGATTTTGCAATATAAAGGATTGGTTTTACGTGTGGTTCGCAACTATTTTATGGTGTGCGGGGGCGACCGTGACGACATTATTCAAGAAGGCACTATCGGTTTATTGAAAGCCATAACCAGTTATCGTGAAGAGAGCGGAGCAAGTTTTTCCACCCACGCATACAACTGCGTTAATAACAGCATAAAAGACGCGCTTCGTAAAGTGAGTTCATTAAATAATATGATACTAAATGAAGCAATCCGCCACGCCGAAACAACAACAAGCAGCGCCGAACAAAGTTTTGCAGTTGATGACATTGACGCAATCACTATGTATGGCGAAAATGAGAAACGCGAGGAGTTTTATGCCATATTATCCACACTTATAACCGCCCCGCAAATGGAAGTTGTAAGGTTGTATATTGAAGGATATTCATATAAAGATATAGCAGAAAAAACCAACAAAACCACTAAAAATATAGATAATATAATAACATCAACAAAATCAAAAATCAAAAAGGCTGAAGCAAAATTTGCAAAGCTACGAGGAGAATAGATGAAACTAGGCATAGTAGGACTACCAAATGTAGGCAAGAGCACGTTGTTTAACGCAATCACACAAGCGGGCGCAGAAGCGGCAAATTATCCCTTTTGCACAATTGAACCAAATGTGGGTGTTGTTGCAGTTCCAGACGAAAGATTGTATCAATTAGCCGCACTTTACAACTGCAAAAAAATAGTGCACGCAACTATAGAGTTCGTGGATATTGCGGGGCTAGTTAGAGGCGCAAGCAAGGGCGAAGGATTAGGAAATAAATTTTTATCCCACATAAGAGAAGTTGATGCAGTGGTTGAAGTTGTAAGGTGTTTTGAAGATGAAAACATCACTCACGTTGACGGCGACATCGACCCAATTAGAGACATAGAAACCATTAATTTGGAACTCATACTAAGTGATATGGATACCCTAAGTCGCAGAATTGATAAAACAAAGCAAGCAACAAAAAGCGGCAATCCACAGAGTTTTGTAGAGCTTGAGATATTGCAAAAAGTACTAAAAGTATTGGAAGAAGGCTTGCCAGCACGTGCAACAAAACTCACAAAAGAAGAAGAGGAATTTGTAGACAGCTTGTATCTTTTAACCAAAAAGAAAACGATATATTGCGCAAATATTGAAGAAGGCGGAGATGAAAATAACAGCCTAGTTCAAAAGGTGCGCGCATATGCCGAAAAAGAAGGCAGTGAGGTTATCGCATTGTCAGCTCAACTTGAGTCGGAGCTTGCGAGTTTGCCAGCAGAAGACAAAGAAATTTTTATGGAAGAAATGGGCGTTAGCGAAAGTGGTCTTGACAAATTAGTAACCAGTTCATACAACTTGCTAGGGCTAATGAGTTACTTAACGGCGGGCGAAAAAGAGACACGCGCGTGGACAATTCCGATGGGCTTTAAGGCACCACAAGCGGCGGGCAAAATACACACCGATTTTGAGAGAGGATTTATCCGTGCAGAAGTAATTAATTACGCAACGCTATTAGAGTGTGGCAATTATGCAACCGCAAAAGAACGCGGCAAGTTGCGCAGTGAGGGCAAAGAATATGTTGTGCAAGAAGGTGACGTAATACTTTTCCGCTTCAATGTTTAAAAAACAATACAATTTTACAAAAATTAACAATGGCGCTCGTAAATTACGGGCGTTGTTTTTTTGCGTTTTTTGGGTGTTTTTGGCGTTTTTATTCACCTCAGAAAAAATACTATATATAAATAATAACTTTTTTTATTTTAGTACTTGATATTTATAGTATTTAGATATATAATGTTAATATTAAGGTGTCGTAGTATTTGCTGCGGCAAGAGAGGAAGGAAGGAATATGGCTCAAAACAAGATTACACAACATCAGATGTTCAACGCTTCGTGGACGGAGCGAGATGAGGCTGTGCTTATTGACCTTTTGCATCGCAAAATAGGTGAGTTGAAGTATGAGATTAAAGATGCTGAATCGCCAATGGAAAGGCATCATTTGCACGGGTTGAGAGACCGCTACAAAGCAATGTACAGAAAAGTGAAAAGTGGCGATTACGACAACAATATTCTTGCAGCAGAACTTGCATCCGCTAAGGTTTACAGACAAGGTTTATCCACTTCAGCTAAATCGAAGTCTGGCGCGTCAAATGACAGATATGCCGATTCTTATGCAGATATAAACTTCGATTATGATAAATATTTTGCAAAATCACGTTATTATGGCACATCAGTTCCATTAATCAGCTTGATTCTTATCGGAGTGTTTTTATTCTTGGCAGTTTGCGGTTCATTTTTAACCACAGACGTTTTGGATGCATTCAGTTATCAACTTGAATTTAATTCAGATAGCAGATTAACGCTTGATTCCATTGCCTACTTTAAAATTTCTGAGGGCGAAGACGACTTTTATGTTCCTAATGACGGTGACTGGCCTAGCGGCACTTTTACAAATGAAGAAGAAGCTATTGCCTATGGCACACTTTATGTTGACGAAAGTGGAAAAACTCCCGACTACGTTTATCTTGCTGCCGACCTTGGCATGAACACCATTAATGTTTCTACTATTGAGGTTATCAGAGCGGTGTTCCGTATGTCTTTCTTAAGCGATACAAGGCTTGATTTTATTGAAGACCTCGAGAGTATGGACGGCAGAAGCTGGTATTACTACAAATATATAAGCACCAATGAAGATAACTTGGTGTTTGAAAAAGATATCAATGGCGACTACGATTGGGCGGCTCTTGTGCGCATAATTGCTACATATGGCACCATTATTTGCCTATGTTTAATGATTATTTTTGCTATAATCGAATTATTAATGAATATAGGTAGATTATTCAGTTTTACTACAAGAAGATTGCACGCTATGCCAATACTCATACTGATTACAGGCGCGTTGACACTTGTTTTGCCCGCATTGCTAGAAATTGAAGTGCTGGATATGGCCAATATATCCGCTTGCTTCAGCAATTACTTTGGCACATCTTGGTCAACATTTATCACAGTTAGCGATACAAACACATCAACAATCACATTCAGTTTGCTTTTTGCGCTTTACTTGATAATTCCACTTGTAGTGCTTATCTTGCCAAAATTGTTCCATAATAAGAGCAAAAAACTTGTGCGCTATGTTCCTAAGGGCAACAAACCTCACACCTTCCCAGGTCAAATTCATCCAACCAGAGCGGGCGACCCAGTTCCTTCTTCAATAATGGAACCAAAGGATATCCAAAAAGCAAAAGAAAAAAGGGCAAAAGAACAAGCCAAACAAGCTAAGGCTGCTAAAAAAGCACAAAAAGCCCAAAAAGCCAAGGCTTCACAAAAGGTTAAAAAATAATTTGTATCATCAAATTTCTCTCCTATTCACAACTGTGGATAGGTTAGCGTAAAATAGTATAAGCTAAAGGGGATGTAGCGGAATATCGTTTTATTAAGGCAAGTTTTGTACAGTTAAAAATGTTTGCAAAACAGTGCTCTACAAAAAGATATTGCGTTATGCCCGTCGCTTAACAAGGGCTTTATTCTACAGCCCTTTTGTAATATAAAAACTGCACATCGTAAAAAGATTTATAAGTTGCAGCAACACGGAGAACAATGTTTAAAGAAATAAAAAGTGACCTAAATACCGTTATGACAAAAGATCCCGCCGCGCGCAGTCGCTTTGAGGTGCTTTTAACTTATGGCGGAATAAAGGCACTAATGCGCTACAGAGTGGCAAATGCGCTATACAAACGCAACTTCAAGCTATTAGCAAGGTTGATATCAACACGCGCAGCCCGCATCACCGGCATAGAAATTCACCCCGCAGCCACCATTGGCAAAGGGCTGTTTATTGACCACGGCAGTGGCGTTGTTATAGGCGAAACTACCGAGATTGGCGACAATGTTACCCTTTATCAAGGCGTCACGCTTGGCGGAACTGGTAAAGAAACTGGCAAACGCCACCCCACTGTTCACAACAACGTAATGATATCGGCTGGTGCAAAAGTATTAGGCGCAGTTGTTATCGGCGAAGGTAGCAAAATAGGCGCAGGTTCTGTGGTATTAAAAGATATTCCACCACATTGCACAGTAGTGGGCGTGCCCGGCAGAATTGTTAGGCAACACGGCGAAAAGTTTACCGATATGGATCAAAAACTTCCAGACCCTATTCTTGAAGAATTAACACGCGTAAACAAAAGGCTCACAGACCTAGAAGAACAACTGGACATTAAAGCTTGCAGGTATTCTATTACCTTAGCTGATGATGACATTATAGAATAGATATATTACTCAATTAACGCAACTAAAAGGACACACTATGTTAAAACTTTTCAACACTTTACACAGACAAAAAGAAGAATTTACGCCAATAAACACCAAAACAGTTACTATGTACTCTTGCGGACCAACCGTTTACAGCTATGCGCACATCGGCAATTTACGCACATACGTGTTTATGGATTTGGCACGCCGTGCACTTAAACTTAGCGGATACAAAATTAAAGGCGTTTTAAACATAACCGACGTTGGCCACCTTATGGCAGATAGCGACGACGGCGAAGATAAAATGGCTAAAGCTAGCCGCGAACAACAAAAAACCCCTTGGGAACTTGCAGAAATGTACAGTGCGGTTTTCTTTGATGACCTTAAAAAACTTAACATCGGCAAGCCCGAAATAGTGGCAAAAGCAACCGACCATATCGCTGATATGATAAAGTATGTTCAAGCCCTAGAGGCGGAAGGCTATGCTTATGAGACAAGCGACGGCATCTACTTTGATATCGCAAAATTCCCAAAATACGGGCAATTGAGCGGCGCTAATCTAGAAGACCAAATCGCTGGCGCTCGCGTTGAAGTTAACGGCGAAAAACGCCACCCCGCAGACTTTGCACTTTGGAAAAAGGCAGACCCTCTTCACATTATGCAGTGGGACAGCCCTTGGGGCAAAGGTTACCCAGGTTGGCACATAGAATGCAGCACAATGAGCCAAAAATATTTGGGTCAAGTATTTGATATTCATAGTGGCGGCGTAGATCATATTCCAATACACCACGAAAATGAAATTGCACAAAACGAAGCCCTAACAAAAAAACAAGCCGTAAACTACTGGGTGCACGGCGAGTTTATGCTTGTAGACGGTGGCAAAATGAGCAAGTCTTTAGGCAACACCTACACTATTGCTCAGCTTGAAGATATGGGATATTCTGCAATGGACTTCCGCTTTTTCTGCTTAAACGCACACTATCGCAAAAAGTTGAACTTCACCTTTAGTGGTATGGATGCGGCTAAAGTCAGTCGAGAAAGGTTGCTTGCCCAACTAGCTGCACACAAGGCTTCTTCTGCAAAAACACCTAGCGAAGTGCTGAATAAATATATGGCAGAATTTAAAGATGCTGTTGAAGATGATATGAACGCTCCTCTTGCTTTAGGTATACTATTTACCGCAATTAAGGAGCCCAAAAGCGCAGATATCTACGCATTCGCAATGGAGTGCGACAAGTTTTTGGGTCTATCATTAGATAAATTGCCAGCACCAAAAGTAGAGCAATGCGAGATTCCTGCAGAAATAGCAGAGCTTGTTGCAAAAAGAACTGCCGCAAAACTAGCCCGCAACTTTAGCGAAGCTGATGCGGTTAGGGCACAAATAACAGCCAAAGGATACAACATAATCGATACCAAAAACGGCGTTGTTGTAGAACCTATTAAAAAATAATGAAGTGCGTGCATTGTGGGGTTACAATAGCTGGGCGCAGTGAGGTTTGCCCGCTGTGTCACGCAAACCTTGCGGTTAGTGGCACAACTAGCGACAGAGAGTTGCGCAGTTTGCCAAAAGCTTTCCCCACGCGTGCAACATCAAAGCTCCTTATGACCAATGTATTCGACAAAGTTTATATACTTGTTGCAAGTATTATAGTCGCCATACTAGCCATTGTGGAGCTTGTTATATTTAAGCGCGTGCACTATGTTTTGTTAGTATTTGCGGGCGCTATTTATTTTTATTTCCTTATAAGAAGCACGCTGCATAATAGCAAACACTTCAGCCAAAAAGTAATGGCGCAAGCGCTATTTATAAGTATATTTTGTGTGCTGATACAAGCGCTATTTGATTTTGACAATGTATTTGTATTTGAATATGGGCTTCCCGTATTATACATAATCGCACTGATTGCAGAAGGCGTGAACCTTATAATCCACATCAAGCGCCCACGCATACACCTAATGACACTAATCGCAACAGCATTTTTATCAACAGTGCCCACCATTGTAGTCAACGCAATAATAAAACAACCGCTAGACACAAACCTACTTCCAATAATTGTAGGCGGTGTTGGTGCCATAGTCGGGCTACTAACAATTATACTTTGGTTTAGGAGAGTACTTGAAGAACTCCAACGCTGGTTCCACATATAAAAAGAGCAGACACTTTGTGCCCGCTCTTTTTTAAGTAATAAGTAATAGTGAAGAGTGAAGAAGTAGCTGATTTTCTGATAATATGTTAGTGAATCACATAAAATCGCAAGGCAAAACCAGCGAACCCGCGAGCGGGTTGAGTGAAGAGTGAATCACATATAATCGTAGGGGCGTTAGTCCTCTGACGCCCGCAATCCATATTTAAATAAGAATTGCAGATAAATTTATATAAACGCCGTTGTTTGCACCACGAACAAATAATAAATCAACCCTTTACGGGTTCCGCAATTTTTATTTAACCCGAAGGGTTCACTTCAGGGTTGTTATTATCTATCCAATACTAATTGATTGTTTTGCTTCTTCTTTTTCGCTCACTTCTTTAGGGAAACTTATTTTTAGTATTCCATTTTCAAAGCCCGCAGTGATGTCAGTTGTCTCTAGGCCTTCCCCAACATAATAGCTTCTGGTTATTGTGCCAACAAAACGCTCGCGCCTAATGTACGCCTTTTTGATTGCGTTGTCTTTTTCAGCTTTCTTGGCAGTTACTTTTACATAGCCCCTTTCAAGCTTAATGTCAATATCCTCTTTGGCAAAGCCCGCAAGTTCAATTTCTAGCGCATAGGTTTTTTCTTCCTCAATGATATCTGTCTTCATAGCGGATACCACATCTGCCTTGCTATCAATTCTGTTAAAAAATTTGTCCATTTCGCTAAATGGATCTAGGTTGAATAAATTGTTCCTTCTAATTAATGTTGTCATATTTGTATACTCCTTGTGTTTTGTATTTGTTAGCACTCTTATCATACGAGTGTTAGCACTCTATAGGTGCGACTGCTAATTATATTATAGCACAAAATTTTTTGCTGTCAAGTGAATTTTTATTTTTTTTGAAAAATTTTTTCACCGACAATTGTATTGCGATTTTTTTGCAGTTTTGTGTTAAATATGCTATAATATCTGTATGGAACAAATATATAACACCGTACTTTTTGATTTAGACGGCACACTTACAAACCCAAAACTTGGCATAACAACCTCTGTTGCCTACGCGCTAGCACATTTTGGCATAGCAGTAGATGACCTAGATTCGCTCATACCATTTATTGGCCCACCCCTAGTTGACAGCTTTGCAGAGTTCTATGGATTCAACCCCGAAAAGTCGCAACTTGCAGTAGATAAATATCGAGAATACTTTTCAGTTAAAGGATTATATCAAAATGAAGTGTATGCTGGCGTGCCAGAAATGCTTTCATCACTAAAAGCGCGCGGCAAAAAACTAATTATTGCAACAAGCAAACCAGAAATATTTGCACGCAGAATACTAGATCACTTTGACTTAAGCAAATATTTTGACGACATTGTTGGCGCAACAGAAGACCGCTCAAGGAACAACAAAGGGGCGGTAATCGCCCACGCCATTGCAACTTGTGACATCTCTTGCAATTCTACCGTTATGGTAGGGGATAGAATGCACGACCTTATTGGTGCAGCAGAAAACAATCTTCCCGCCATCGGCGTTCTTTATGGCTTTGGCGACGCGGCAGAACTTTCACAATACAACCCCATATCAATAGAGGGCACCATTGCTTCGTTATCTGCTTATTTGCTTGCACACTAATCAAAACACTATTTTAACATTAATTATACATCAAAAAAGCTATAAAGATTGATTTCTTTATAGCTTTTAAAAATTCTGTTACATTGTTCCACGTGGAAACATTGTTATTCTTTTACAAATATATTTGTTATTTCTCCAATATACATAGTATGGATATCTCTATTTGGATACCACCTTTCTAAATCTGCACTGTTGCAGAAACCTTCTTCTGTCATATCGCCAACATATATCTTTTTGCATACCATAATAATTTCAGCTTCTTCAAAAGCCATTGTGCCCGCAATAGGCATACCCGTTAAGCCAGCTTCTGCCACTTTATCGCAATCTCTACCACTCTTTTTGCCTATTATAGAGTGCACTTTTTGATTAGATGCACCTAAAAATGAAAGAGTAAAGGTTTCGTTGTTGTCTACGAACTCTTTTGTGTAGCGCTGTGGTCTAATATATGCTGTTGCTACATTTTTGCCGACAAAAACACCTATTCCACCCCAAGCGGCGGTCATTGTATTGTAACTTTCGGGGATTCCCGCAGTTATTGCACACCATTCTTTACCCATAATTTGGAAGATGTTGCACGTGAAACATTTTACATCAACTTCTTTAAACATACTGTTTCTCCTTGTTTTTCGCTATTTTGGTGGACTATAATGCTGATTTAATGTGTTCCATTGAGTATTCTAAGCGCTCAATTGCTTTTTCAACACCCAATATGTCCACCATTTCAGTTGCGCCGCCTGGTGTTACTTGTTGTCCAGTTACACCTATGCGCAATCCCCACAATATTTGACCCTTTTTAAGTCCCATTTCTTCTGCTTTAGCAACTAGTGCGTCGTGCAAGTTTTCCATTCCACCCGCTTCCAACACTTCTTTTGCGCCTTTCATTGCTTCAAGCGCAATAGGATAAGTCATTTTCATCTTTTTATGCAAGAATAATTCTAAATCATATCCCTCAAAGTCCTCAATAAACACAACTTTTTCTACTATTTCGCCCAATGTGTCAATTCTGCTTTGCAACAATGCGCTAAATTTATCATAATCGTATTTGCCAGCAATAATTGAGCTATCATAGTATGGTTTAGCTAGTTCGCGGAACTTATCAACCGGCAATTCTTTGATGTATTGGCTATTTAACCAACGCAATTTTGCCTCATCAAATATACTTCCAGAACGGGTCAAGCCGTCTACTGCAAACTTTTCTTGTAACTCTGCCATTGTCATTTTCTCTTCATTGTTTTTTGGGCTCCAACCGAGTAGCGCAATATAGTTTATAATTGCCTCTGGTAGATATCCTTTTGCAACAAAGTCTTCAAAGTTAGCATCGCCATATCTTTTGCTTAATTTACGCTTTTCATCTTTCATTATAGGCGATAAGTGCATATATTGTGGCAACTCCCAACCAAAACTTTGATAAATCAAGTTGTATTTTGGGGTTGAACTCAAATACTCAGTGCCGCGAATTACGTGAGATATCGCCATCAAGTGGTCATCTACTACGTTTGCAAAGTTGTAAGTTGGCATTCCGTCTGACTTTAGCAAAACATTGTCTTCAAGTTCTGCGCAATCAACTGAAATTGTGCCAAAAACCATATCTTCATAGCTAGTTTTTCCGCTTTCTGGAATATTTTGCCTTATAACATAGCGGTCACCGCGTGCAAGACGGGTTGCAATTTCCTCTTTATCAAGGTGCAAACAGTGCTTGTCGTACGTGCGATTGCCGTTTTCATCGGTTAAAGTGTCCAATCTTTCTTTGTCACAGAAACAATAGTATGCGCCGCCCAATTCAACAAGCTTTTCTGCATATTCTTTGTATATTGCCTTTCTTTCGCTCTGTATGTAAGGTCCAACGCTGCCTTCGTTTAGTGGGCTTTCGTCAACTTCTATGCCCGCAGTTTTCAGCGTGCGATAAACTAGTTCAACTGCACCCTCAACTTTACGCTCTTGGTCGGTGTCCTCAACCCTCAAAATAAACTCTCCGTCATTCTTTTTCGCAAAAAGATAGCCGTAAAGAGCTGTTCTTAAATTACCTATATGCATAAAACCCGTTGGGCTCGGTGCAAATCTTGTTCTAACTTTTTTCATTTTGTTTCCTTTATTCTCGTAAAGAATACTTGTCTTTACTCTCGTATTTTTTTATTCTCTCTGGATCACGAACCTTGTCGCCAAATGGAGCCAGTTTGTGTTCGGGTAAAGAACGTGCCAATTGTGCAATTTCTGCCATAACATTCTCTTTTGTCGGAACAAACTGTTTTCTAATCGGTTTGCTGTGATCAAAACTTATCGCCCCGCCCACAACAACTGTTTTGAGCGCTTTGCAAGCATAGCACGGAACATACTGCAGTGGCAAGCCACACTCATCGTAATACATTTCCGCCAGCCTCAAAAATCCGCCATTTAAACAATTTACTTCGGGATAGCGGCTTTCAACTTCGTTTTCTGGGAAGATAACAATATCGTATCCCGCCAGCAACGCATCTACAGTTTGCCCAAAAGTCTGCATTGCTTTTCTATTTTGATATGTAGGTATAACATCTAGCCTTGCCATTATTGCCGGGAATATTGGCGCAACTGCATAACTCAAAGGTCTGAGCAACAACCGCCCAACAGCGCCAGCGTTTGGAAAGAAACTATACATTATATGGTTTGGCACCCTGCTTCGTTCACACAAGTTTGCAGTAGCCCACATCTTAAAAGGCCTTTTATATCCTTTAATAAACGCCAATGGTGCAAACTCTCTAGCGTGATTGCAGAGCAACACGCGCCCTCGTTCATTTGGTGCAATTTGCTGTTTTATGTCGATTGCGGGCAAAATATGGGTGCAAAATCGGTAAAATGCCCTATCTTTTTTGGGTGGATTAAAATTGATACTCATAATACCTCCTATAATTTTCATTAGTAGAACGTATTAAACGGCACTCAACACAACAATTAGTGGCAAAAGATAATATGGGGTAAAGTATGTTACATCTATTAAGCCGTAACACTCCGCCATAAAAATTGCCATAAACGCGCATATACAGTAACTGCCTTTAGTGCACAATCGCCTATATCTTGTCGCCAAACAATAGGCAAACGCCACGCCACCCAGCACGCCAAAATTGGATATCATCTGCAACACAGATGAGTGATACCAATTAAACGTAGGCGGTTCAACGCTTATATCCGACCCAAACAACAAGCCTCTCCCAAACATTATAGAACCATTTGCAAAATCTTCTATTGCAAGGCGCCATAAATCGAATCTGCCATTATCCGTCAAGCCTTTATCCGCAACACTGCCCCACAACGACAGCAATTGTTCTCGGTTCAGCCACAAAAACACCGCAACAATAGCGGCAAATATGGCAAGAACCCACACAATTTGCTTTTTATGTGAAGCTTTCATCACGGCGTACACCAACATTGGCGGCGTACTCACCATTAATATTAATATGCACCCGCGCGAAAATGAGAACATCACAACCGCAATTAATGCACAAAATATTGCAACATAAACCCAAGCGAACCTCGATTTTGTCGCAGCATACAGCACTAGTGGCGCGCTCATCATAAGCACAAGCGCAACATTATTGCCCACACCCCAACCTACATTGAGGATTTTATACAGTATATTGTCCAAAAACTCTCCGTTTTCGGTCAGCACAACTAGACTTTGTACTATCAACAGCACAGCAACTGCCGCACCCGTTTTTGCAACCTTGTCGCGCTTTGCAACACCTTGCAATAGTAAATATCCGCCTAGCGTGCCAGCTGTAGCACCTACGCCAGCCAGCCAAAAGGTACTGCCTATATTCGCAATACCCCCACCAAATACCGTAGCAACCACCATGCACGCAAGCCCGCTTGCTACGCTATTCCATTTTATCCTTTGTGAAGTTGCCCACTTTTGCACAACAACTGCCACACAAATCACAACTATAACACACACGACTAGTGCAATATACTCTATCTTAAGCAACTCTAGCGCGTCCGAAAACAAAAATGTGCCAAAAAACACCGCTTGCACCGCGCTTTCTGCCGTTTTCTGCACTGCAACTTCCACTAGAACCACACACGCCAAAAACACAAGCGCCACAATAGGCATATTCGCAAACCAACCCATCATTGCAACCACTAAAGTTACAAAAATATGCGCCGAGCCTTTAAAATATGCCAATTGTAATGTATTTTGTATCATATGTACGGCGAAGCCGTTTTTTTATTTTAGCTTCTCCATTAAGTCAAATATGCGTTGCAAATCGTCATTCGTGAAGTAATCTATGTATATTCTGCCCTTGTTTTCATTGCCAACAGCCTTAACCTTTGTGCTGAAAATTCGCTTCATATCATCAACCAAATTACGCATCTCAAGTGAAATATTTGCCTTAGTTTCTGCACTCATTTTCTTTGGAGCTAACTCTGGATGCAAATAAAAACGCACTTTTTGTTCCAATTCGCGCACTGTCATCTGTCCGTCACACGCAGCAAACGCAAACTCAACTTGCACTTCTGCCTCACTTACGCCAATTAGCGCACGCGCATGTCCCGCCGACAAGCGTTCTTGCCTAACCAACATCTGCACTTCTTTATCAAGCGTCAACAAACGCATTATGTTTGCAACGCTGCTACGCGCTTTTCCAATACGATGACTAACTTCATCTTGCGTCAAATTGTACATTTCTGCAAGCTCTTTTACCGCCTCAGCTTCTTCAATCGCATTTAAATTCTCGCGTTGCAAGTTCTCAATTAAGCTGATTTCACGCAATTGTTGCCCGCTAAGTTGCTTCAATATGGCTGGAACCGTACTCATTCCCGCTAATTTAGCCGCCCTATATCTGCGCTCACCCGCAACAATCATATATCCGTCGCCGTCTTTTACCAAAATTAGTGGCTGTATAATGCCGTGAATCTTAATAGATTCCACCAATTCCATTTGTTGCTCTTCACCAAAATATTTTCTTGGTTGCTCCGGATTTGCTGTTATAGTATTGATATCTATATTATATATATTCTCGCCCTCAACAACCTCGCTTGGCTGAACCGCCACACGCGCATCTTCAATATTAGCAAGTATTTTTGATAGCCCTTTACTTATTTTCTTTGGCATACCTTCCTCCTTAAAGTGGTTTTGTCTTTATTTGATTGTATGGTCTTGGATACTTTTCGTGAGTTTTTGCCATTTTTTTGAACAAATATATCGTTCTGTCATACTCGCCCGCCAACTTGAATTCAATCGTTTCCACTAAATTTAAATTCAACTTCGCTATGGCTCCTTTTGCGCAATCCAACTCGTCTTTTGCATTTGCACCCTTATATGCGATAAAATATCCACCCACTTTTACAAGCGGTGTAGTGTATTCTAGCAAACCATTAAGTCCGCCAACAGCTCTAGAAACCGCAACATCAAACGACTCTCGCATTGATGTCCCCGCAGCTTCTTCTGCCCGCATATGAATTGCAGTTGCATTGCATAAAGCCAATTTTTCTACTGTTTTGTGCAGAAAATCAACTTTTTTACCCACGCTATCCATCATTGTTATCGCAATATCATCCCTAACTATCTTTAGCGGAATGGCTGGGAACCCCGCGCCACTGCCTATATCAATAACACTTGCACCTTCTGGAATCAACTGAGCCCCTTGCACGCTGTCTAAAAAATGTTTAACAACCACATCATTTGGCTCCGTTATTGCAGTAAGATTGTACATTTTATTGCACTCTAAAAGCGCATTCATATAAGTGTTAAACGCCTCTATCTGTTCTTTGCACAAATTTTCCATGTGCTGTGTTATGATTTTTGAATAGTCTGCCATATCGCCTTTTTGTATCCAACGGCTACAGATATTGTATTTTTTGCCACTGGATGCTTGTTTCTATAACTAATTATACCACACATTTTAAAAAATTCAACCACTTTAATCGCTAATTTTTAAAAAATGTTCCACGTGTAACAATTTAACTTTCTAGCTTACCCGCCTCAAAATAATACGCCATTTTGCCGTCTGGCTTTGCCATAAATATATATTGCGCCACAAGATAAACAACGCTACCCGTAAGCACCGCGACCATTGTCCAATCAAAGCCAACATTTAAATCAAATCCGCCTTGTCCAATTTGGCTCAAAACAGCAACAACCATCATCGCTTCCGCCGGAACTATAAATGAAAATTTGCCATTTTTTGTGAAAATAACCGCCAAAATACCTACAATTATTGCATATGCAAAGTTGTTTTCTGCCATAAATCCAAAGTTTATCAGCTTAGAAACCATTATTCCGCAATAAACCAAACCGCCCAAAATCAGCGCAGACATAAACGCCACAATTGCACCCTTGCCATTTTTTCCAACAACAAACATCGCCAACGCAAATACATAAAAAACAAGCGTGCCTATGCTAAATGTAAACGCACCCCAATTTATAGCGACAATAAAGTTCAATCCTATTACTGCAATATGCGCCAAAATAAGCACAATAGCAGGTATGCCAAAATCTTTCACCAAAGGCTTCGCCAGCCCCAAAGTTACCACAAGTGCCAAAACACCTAGAATTATTATGGATATCATACAATCCCTCCTATCGCTAGTTTGTTTCACTTTTCGCTTTTTATGCAGTCTAAACTCGTGCTTTTCCAAAACCCTACGCAAATCCTTTTCCACAAGAAAACATCCAATTTCTCGCAAAAACATCAAAAATACTTGACTTTTGACACGATATGTGTTAAAATAGTAGAGGTGAAGAGTCGGCCGCAAAACATCTCCCCTTGTGGGGTAGTTGGGTTACCCTTGTGGGGTGGTTCTGCTCACTTGTGGGGTCGTTTGGTTGTGGCTCTTTTTTGTTTTATACCTCGTTTGGCGTTGTCGCTTTGTTCGGCACATCCCTTTGTTCTTCGCGACACTTTGTTCAGCGTGGCGCATGTAACATCTTGTGAATTTGTGCTTTTGCAAGTCTATTTAAACTATTTTGCAAACCCTACAACAATCTCTACACGGCTTGCATTGTACTAATATTTTTTGTATATATATCTTTTTGAACAATAAAATTTTATATAATTGCCTATAATTTATTTTATGTTATATAATGAAAAAAATACGTACAGGGGCGCTTATGAATAGAATCAAAGAACTAAGAGAAGAAAAAGGTTTGTATCAGCAAGATTTAGCACAAATGCTAAACTTAAAACAAGCAACTGTTAGCAGTTGGGAGCTTGGAAAAAGCGAACCTAATTTTGCGACATTAATTGAGCTATCACGATTATTTGAGTGTAAAATTGATTATATAATTGGAAACGAAAATGACATTGGCAATATAGAATATACAAAGAGCACGACTACCGAACAAGATTTAATCTTAGCAATCTTGCACAACGACAAACAATACAACACACTTATTAAAAATTTTGCTAAATTGTCTTACAAGAAGAAAAATGAAGTTATAGATTTTGTAAAAACATTAATATAAATAAAAATGGGGCTGTAAAGAAATAGCCCATAAAAAAATTAAGATGACTTTTCGCAAAAGTAGTGAAAAGTCATCTTTTTTGTGGTAAAATATATCTATGAAAACACTAAATTA
>JAWXUT010000009.1:0-27326 GCA_044426075.1 Bacillota bacterium | reverse complement strand
CAGGCAAAGCGGATGCGGGCGTCAGAGGACTACCACCCTACGATTATACGATTTATCCGTGGCATAAACAACGGCGAATTTAATATAATCAACCCTTTATGGGTTCCTTAATTTTTCATTTTTTTAAACTGTAGTTCTATTTTTTTGCAAAATAGGTTTTTGGGGAGCAGTGCAGTTCATCTTTAAAGGCTCTGTAAAATGTGCGTTGGTCGGCGAAGCCTACGGCAAGTGAGGTTTCTACTATGTTGAAGTTGTTGCTGTCATCTAAATATACATCTATAAATTTTGCAATGCGCAACTTGTTTATATATCTGTTGAAATTAATGCCAAACTTCTTGTTTATTATTTGCGATACATAGCTTCTGTTTGTGGCACACGCCGCGGCAACTATATCTAATGTGAGTTTTGTGTGCGATTTGTGGGCTATATAGTTTATTATCCGCGCTTCTACCTTGCTGTCGTTTTGATGCAAAAAATTGTATAGTCTGCTTAGTAACTTTGTTACAAGGTCAAAATATACCGTTTGATATGCGTAATCTAAATTGATAAACTGCTTGTGCATATTGAAGATAATATCCGCGTCTTTGTCGCCGTGCTGAAAGACCTCACTTGTGAGCTTTGGCAAACTTAGTGAATGACTGTCGGGGAGCACGATTAGCACAAATTGTACGTCATTGGTTGGCGCAATGCTGTGCAGCTCTAGCGTGTTGACTACTACAAAATCTCCGCGCTTTATTTTGTAATCGCGCTTGTTAATTGTTACATTTGCTTCGCCTTTTTTCATATATACTATTTCTATTTGGCGGTGAAAATGCAGGCTGGTATCTAGCGTTTTTGTGCACTTTACCTTGCCTTTTGAGAATAATAGCGTGTTGTCGGTTATTAATTTTGTTTCCATAATTATATATTAAATCATAGTTATAAATATGTCAATTAAATTTTACTATTTGTCACTAACTTTTTACGCATATGTATATATTTTTGGTGAAAAATGATGTATCTTTAATGTATAAAAGAATTATGGAGTGGTTTATGATTAATGATAAAATTGTAGTTAGCGGGCGGGAGTTCAATAATAGACTTGTTTTTCATCCAATGGAGGGTTGTGACGGCACTAAGAGGGTGCTATTGACACGCTTACTTACAGAAGATATATGCGTTTTGCGGCTTCTGGCGCGGGTCTTATTTGGTTTGAAGCGGTTGCTGTTACCAATGAAGGCAGAGCCAATCCTCGCCAATTGTTTTTAAATGAAAATACTAAGGCATCCTTTAAGGCGCTTATTGCGGATATGAGAAAATGCAGTATGGATTTGTATGGATTCGAACCAGTTATCATTATGCAAATGACGCATAGCGGTAGATTCAGCAAGCCAAACGGCACACCAGAGCCAATAGTTGCCTACAGAAATGCACACTGGGAAATCGGCAAAGAAGACCAACCTTATACAATTGCAGATGATGATTATTGTGATTATGTGGTTGAGCGTTATGGTGCAACAACAAAACTTGCAGAAGAAGTTGGGTTTGACGGCATAGATGTTAAGTGTTGCCACGGATATTTATTTAATGAATTTTTAAGTGCGTTCAATCGTGAAGGCAGATATGGTGGCAGTTTAGAAAACCGCAGTGCGCTATACTTAAAGTGTATTGATGCGGTAAAAGCTAACGCTAAAAAAGGCACAATTATCACCACAAGGTTTAACGGCACAGATACATTCCCCTATCCATATGGATACGGAGTTGATGAAAACAGTGACATAGATTTAACTGAAACAAAGTGGATTATAGCACAGCTTGTAGCTAGAGGCATAGAGCTACTTAACTTGACAATAGGCAATCCATATTTGATTCCACACATCAACAGACCTTGTTTGAATTCTCCAGAGGATCCAGAAGACGGTATGAAGCGCCTATACAAAGTTACAAAAGAGTTGCAAAAGGAGTTCCCCTCACTAGCAATAATAATGAGTGGCTTAACATATAGGGGAGCTGACGCTATGGAATATGCAGAAAAGATGCTACAAGACGGCGTTGCGACCTTTGTAGGATTTGGAAGAATGACATTTGCATATCCTGATTTTTATCAAGATTATTTGAAAATGGGTACCCTAGATAAGAAGAAGTGTTGTCTAAAGTGCAGTAAATGCACAGAGTTAATGCGCGCGGGCAGTGTTACGGGTTGCCCAATTAGGGATAAAGAAGTATATATGCCAATATATCGCGAGAAGGTTATGGGGGTAAAATAATGTTAGCTATAGTAACGGGTGGAAGCAGAGGTATCGGCGCTGCAATAGTTAAAAAGTTGCTTAAAAAAGGATACAAAGTAATTGCAACTGCAAGAAAAGAAAGTGAAGAAACAATCGCTTTAAAAGCAGAATATGGTGATTCATTTATGTTTCAGCCTTGTGACAACAGCGTTAGTGCGGATAGAGAACAGTTGGTTTCCACTGCACTTGCTAATTTTGGAAGCATCGATTTATTGGTAAACAACGCGGGTGTTGCGCCAAGAACCAGAAAGGATATGTTGGATATTACAGAAGACGATTACGACTTCACAATAGACATAAACACAAAAGGTATGTTTTTTTTAACACAGCTTGTGGCAAATGTTATGAAGGGGCAAGGTAGCGGAAGAATAGCAAATATAAGTTCAGTTTCCTCATACACCGTGTCTGTTAATCGTGCGGAATATTGCATCGCAAAAGCGGGTGTTTCAATGGTAACCAAACTGTTTGCGGTTAGAATGGCAGAGTATGGCGTGGGTGTTTTTGAAGTGAGCCCAGGCATAATTGCAACTGATATGACAGCGGGGGTTAGCGGAAAATATCAAGAGCTTATTGACAACGGCTTGACCCCAATCAAGCGTTTTGGCACGCCCGAAGACATCGCAAAAGTTGTGGGATCAATTGCAGACGGCGCACTAGATTTTTGCACGGGCACAGTTATTCACGCAGACGGCGGATTCAGTTTGAGGACACTTTAATGGAATATGATGTTATTGTTGTTGGCAGTGGCGCGGCTGGATTCAGTTCGGCGGATTGGCTATATAAAAGCGGGGTTAAAAATGTTCTTATAATAGCAGAAAACACGCTTTATGGCACATCTCGCAACACGGGCAGCGACAAACAGACATATTATAAATTATCCCTTGACGGATTAACGCCCGATTGCGCATACAATATGGCTAAAGACATAGCTAGTGGCGGTGCGTGTGACGGCGAACTTGCCTACACCGAAGCCATAAACAGTGCTCGCTGTTTTTATAGGTTGGTGGAATATGGCGTGCCGTTTCCAGTGGACGAATTTGGCGGATATGCGGGATATAAAACCGACCACGACAACACAAAACGGGCTACATCTATGGGTCCATACACGTCAAAATTAATGACGGAGTGCCTAGAACGCAAGGTAATTGCAAATGGCACAGAAATCCTTAATCACCATTTAGTAATAAAAATACTCACCAAACACAACAATGCATATGGTGTGCTTGCGCTAGACAAAAAAGCTGAAAAAATAGTTAAAATATTGGCAAAAAAAGTAATAGTTGCAACGGGTGCGCCCGCTTGCGTTTACAAAAGCAGTGTTTTTCCACAATCACAGCACGGCATGAGCGGTGTGTTGATTGAAGCGGGGGCAACACTTACAAATTTTTCAGAGTGGCAATACGGCATGGCATCTACAAAATTTAGGTGGAATGTGTCGGGAAGCTATATGCAAGTTTTGCCTAGAGTTGTTTCAGTTGACAAAAATGGCGCAGAAAACGAGTTTTTGCTTGACTACTACACCACCCCAGCAAGCGCCTATGACAATTTGTTTTTAAAGGGATATCAATGGCCGTTTGATGTAAACAAGCGCGACGGTTCATCACGTATAGATATTTTGGTGCAAGAAGAGTGTAACAAAGGTAACGCCGTTTATCTTGACTATACACGCAATCCAAAAGGATACAATTTTGACGATTTAAGTGCAGAAACACGCGATTATCTCACCAAAAGCGGAGCTACAGTGGGCACACCTATTGAGCGCTTGCAAGTGTTGAATCCAGCAGCTATTTCATTATATATGGATAAAAAGATAGATATAAGCCGCGAATATTTAGCTATTGCAGTATGTGCTCAACATAATAACGGCGGATTTTCAGTTGATAACAACTATATGACTTCAATTGATAATCTATATGCAGTTGGCGAAGTTGCGGGTGTATTTGGCATAACAAGGCAGGGTGGCACCGCGCTAAACAGCACGCAAGTTGGCGGGCTTATGGCATCTAGGCATATTGCAAACACTATTGCTGATGCTGTAATTGAAAGCGGTTGCTTAGAAGAGGCGATGCACGCAAAACACCTTTTTGACAATTTTCAGCAAGGAAGCCGAGCAGATGTAATTGCAATAACTAGTGAGATGAGTGCAGTTGCAAGTTTTTATCGTGACAGAAAAGAAATATTGCAACTAATTACTACAATCGATGACCTATTAAACAAGGGCTTTACTAGCACCAATGTTGTGGAATATTTTAGAGATAGGGATATGTTGATATCTGCAAAAGCACTACTCCATAGCATTGTTGGCACTATGGATAAAACGGGTAGTAGGGGCAGTGCGATGTATGTAGTAGACGGAAAAATGTCACCAGAAGTAACGGCAATGCGCAGTTACAAGGCAGTAACAACGGGTGACTATGTAACTTTTGTAAAAATAAATGAAGTGCCAAAGCACGAAGTGTGGTTTGAAAAACTGTTGGCACAGAGGAGCAAATAATGACATATCTTTGGATAGCACTAGGTGTTGTAGTTGGGGCAATTTTAATTGCAATGATAATTGATACCATACGAGTGCTTAAAATCAAGCAAAAGCCAGCACTACCTATTCAAGCGGGCAAAAAGCTAACACCTATGGGTTTGGTAACCTTAATTACGTATTTTAGTGACCCAAACAGCAAACCAGATGATATTGAATTAACTGATGAATATATTTTGTTGGAGCTTAGTGAATCGTTTGAGTATGTGGATACATTGTATGACTGCTCTGACTTTATTGCGCACCTTTTGTTCCGTTTTTATATGGATTACAAAAATGAGTTGAGTGACACAGTTAAAGACAGAATTAAGAAAACATTTTTAAACTTTAAGTACTGGATGGATTTGCCACTTGAAGAGAGTATGTGTTTCTTTAGCGAGAATCACACATTGTTGTTTGCGGGCATTGAGATGTTAGCGGGGCAAGAGTGGGCAGAAGAATTGTTCCCAAGCAGTGGTTTAACTGGTGCTGAACATATGGCACGAGGCAATAAGCGCTTTATTGATTGGTGTGACCAACGCTATAAATTTGGATTTTTTGAATGGTATAGTGGCAACTACTGGAATGAAGATTTGGGTGGACTTATGCAAATTTTGCAATACAGTAGTGATGCAGAAATTGTAAAAAACGCCAAAAAGATAATCGATTATATGATGTTTGAAGTTGCAACGCATAGTATAAATGGTAGGTTTGTAACTGTAAGCAGTAGGCAATATGGTGACAACAAGGCAACCAACGCCCGCGGAAACAGAATGTATGCGGCACTACAATTTATGTTGTTTGGCAACTATAGTGTTGATGGTGCAGAGAAGTTTGATGCTGTTGAATGCTGCCGTGACACAACAATGGATGTGTGTTTATGTATGTGCTTTACTGAAGCGTTGAGGCAAGGTATTTATACAATGCCCGCAGTAATTAAAGATATAGCGCTTGACAGTAGTAAGCGCATAATAAAGACAAACAATGGTCTTGATCCAGAAGAATACAAGGGATTAGGTTTAATAGGCACAAGTGATTATCAGTCAATGGCACAGTTTTCAAATGAGATCTTTATAAACAGAGGATTTGCACAAAACACCTATAAGATACATAAGAAAAACGATTCATTTACAAACATATTTAGTTCACCAATGCAGTTTGCAGATATCTTCCCTTTGCGTAATTTGGGTATCCTATCTCTGTTGTGTAATACCCTAAACAAGAACTTCGCAATAACGGGAAGTGCTTTAACAAGGGGTAAAGTTTATACTTACAGAAAGGGGAATGCAATGCTTGCAACAGCTTGTGATTTGCATGTTGATTACTTTGGAAATCAGCACCACGTAGTGCACGCAAACTTAAGTGAAGATGTAAATATATATCCACAATATCCTACTTCTCTAACTAATCTTGCGGGTGCTCCAGGATACTGGGGTGGTCAGCGCAGATTGCCAATGGCGCAACAAGATGAGGGTGTGAGTTTGTGCTTGTATCGTATGGATAGGTTGCATCGTTTAGCAGAAAATAAACCTGTATATATGACACACGTTATGTTCCCAACTGAAAGGCTTGAGGAGTATTGTGTGGATAAAAACAAGGCATTTGCTACAGTTGAAGGCACACACATAGCAATTATTTGCAACAAAGATTTGGCACTTGCACCATACGACAGTCGCAGTGCATTGGCACAAGTCACACATAATCAGTCTAGCGTAGTTGCAAACTCTCCTAACGAGGGCACCGAAAAAGATTTGTTGAAAAAGGAATTTGATTTATGTGCGCACGGATATGGCTATCACGGTTATGTTCTTGAAATTAGCGATAATAGCAAAGAGAGTTACAGCGAATTTATAGCAAGAGTATCCGCAAATGACTTTAAGGTTGAGGGGAATAAAATGTTCTACACCTCTAATGGTAAGTCATATGAGTTAGGATACAAACACGAATTCCTTATTGATAACAAGGCAGTTTCTGCCGATTACAATAGGTTCGATAGCGAATATTGCACCTTTAAAGATGGAGTGCTTGATATCGCATACAATGATAAATCACTAAAAATAGACCTTAGTTTATAGGAGCAAAGCAATATGGCAAAGAAAAAAGTGGCAATTTTGTGCAATATGGCACACAACATAAAGCGAGTTTACATCGATAGAGTTGTGGCAGAAATTGCAGATCAAGCAGAAATTATGTTCATAGGCAATTATAATGATTGCATAAAAGATGCGTCAAAAGTAAAAGAAGTTGAGGTTATATTTTCAACTTGGGGAATGCCTACAATGAGCAAAGAGGCAATCAAAGAGTATTTCCCCGCGCTAAAGTTGGTGCTATATGCAGCGGGCACAGTGCAACCATTTGCAAGCGAGTTTTTGGAGAGTGGTGTGCGTGTATGTAGTGCGTGGCGTGCTAACGGAATCCCCGTTGCGGAGTTCACTTTTGCGCAGATTTCTCTTGCAATGAAGGGATATTTTAGAAGTGCTAGATCATATAAATTTAATGTGGCATCTTCATTATTTTTCAAGATAAAAGCTAACGGAAACTACAACAAAACAGTTGGATTGGTTGGGTTAGGTGCAATAGGTGCAATGGTTGCAGAAAAGTTAAAAGCCTTAGATGTTAGGGTGCTAGCGTGCGACCCATTTGTTAGCGAAGCGCGTGCTAAAGAACTTGGTGTAACGCTAGTTGATATGGAAACTTTATTTGCAGAAAGCAATGTAATAAGCAACCACTTGGCAAACAAAAAAGAGCTCACCCACGTTTACAACTATAAGTTGTTTAAAAAAATGCAACCACACACCACATTTATAAATACGGGTAGAGGCAAGCAGATTAACGAGTGGCATTTGGCGGCATACTTGTTCACCCACCCAAGACGCACGGCACTACTTGATGTGTTGACTACAGATATATCATATTTTAGCCCATTGTGGTTTGTAAGAAATGCAATGGTTTCACCTCATATGGCAGGAAGCACTGGTGGCGAGGTTGTAAGAATGGCAGATTATATGATTTCTGAATATAAAAAATACATTAATGGCGAAGCACTAGAACACGAAGTTTCTATTGAGATGCTAAAAACAATGGCGTAGGAGGAATTATGATAGGGTTCACAAGCACAACTTACAGACAAATAAAAAACCTTGACCGCATTATTGAAATTGCAAAAGAGTGCGGTGCAGAGTGTATTGAGTGGGGCGGAGATATCCACGTAAAGTCGGTTGACACGGCGCAGCTAGTAAAAGAAAAATGCGCGCGTGCGGGTATTCAAATAAGTTCATATGCAAGTTACTATAAAATTGGCAGTCAAAAGCCAGCAGAGTGGGAAAATATTTGCAAAATAGCTAGTGCTATGGGTGCAAAGTTTGTTCGCGTGTGGCTGGGCACAAAGGGCAGTGACAAAACTAGTGCCGAGTTGTATGGAAAATTGGTTGCAGATGGCAAAGCGATTTCTGCGTTAGCAAAAGAATATGGATTGACGGTGGCGGCAGAGTGTCATAGAAACACATATAATGACACAACCGCAACTTCACTACAATTTATTGCCGATGTTGGGTGCGATAATTACAAAACATATTATCAATCCGTGTATCGCGATGAAGCTGTGGACAGCGAAAAGCTAGTTGCATTGTTGCCACACACAGTTGCGGTGCACATATCATTTTCAGAACAACACAAAGAACAACGTTTAAGGTTGAAAAAAGATTACAATTTTGCCGAACGATTGTTGGACATTGTGCGCGAAAAGGAGTACAATGGAGTAGTGCTATTGGAGTACACTAAAAGACATTTGCCTAAAAATGGCATTGCAGATTTAAAAAAGATTAGAACAATTCTAACAAAATAACACCGTATAACGGAAAAAAGAGAGGAATATATGAAAGAATTTTTTGGAAATGAAGTAATTCTAGCAAGTGACACAGCAGTTGAACTATACAACGCAGTTAAAGATTTGCCAATAATGGACTATCACTGTCACCTTGTACCACAACAGATTGCAGAAAACATCACATTTGAAAACATTGGTGAGATGTGGCTTGCAGCAGACCACTACAAATGGCGTACAATGCGCATATGCGGTGTTGATGAATATTACATCACTGGTGGCGCAAGTTTCAAAGAGAAGTTTATGGCTTTTGCAGAAATTATGCCAAAGCTTGTAGGCAACGCAGTTTACTACTGGGCACACTTTGAGCTAAGACAAATTTTTGGTGTTACATTGCCATTGAATACAAAAAATGCAGAAGCAATATGGAACGCTTGTAACGAAAAAATCGCAACACTAGATGTTAACGGAATTTTGAAACAATTCAATGTAGAATTTATTGCAACAACAGATGATCCAATTGACAGCCTAGAGTATCACGGCACTTGGGGTGGGGCAAAAGTTACACCTACATTCCGCCCAGATAAGGTATTTTTATTAGATGACGCATATATGGCACAACTTTCTACAGCAAGTGGCATTGCAATCACCGATGTAGCAAGTTTAGTTGCTGCAGTAGAAAACAGACTTGATTACTTCGTATCAAAAGGTTGCAAAATCAGTGACCACGGTATGGAAAATATCCCAACTTTCTGTGATGCAGAAGAAGCACAAACAATTTACGAAAACCGCGCAAACCTAACCGCTTGTGATCGTGAAAAATTCACTGGTTTCATCTTGTGTGAAATTGCAAGAATGTGCAAGAAAAGAGATGTTGCAATGCAATGGCATTTTTCAGTTATCCGTAACGTAAACACACCAATGTTTGAAAAAGTTGGCGTTGATGCGGGCTTCGATGTATTCACCGATACAATTAAAGCAAAAAATCTTACAAATATATTCAACCACTTGGCAAAGCAAGACAACCTACCAAAGGTTATTCTATACACATTGAATCCATATGTTGATAAAATGATATGCGCAATCAGTGGTGCATTCCCAAATGTAAGAGTTGGCACTTCTTGGTGGTTCAACGATACTCTAGAAGGAACCAGAGAACACCTAAAAGCTGTTATGGAATACGGCGTACTAGGCGTTCACCTAGGTATGTTGACCGACAGCCGCAGCTTCACCAGCTATGTTCGTCACGATTTCTTCCGCAGAATAGTAGTAAATATGGTTGCCGAATTAGTAGAAAAAGGTGAGTACGACTTTGAAACAGCCGCGAGCTTACTACAGGATATATGTTATAATAATATCAAAGCCTACCTAAACTTGTAAAAACGCGTATTTCACGCACCTAACTTCACAAAGCCCCACTAGTCCAAAGAATCGAGTATGTCCGTATACACTCATCTTTGTACGAGTGGGGCTTTGCTTGTTATGCACGCAAACTCCGCATTTTTACACGACTTCTATTTAAGCAAAGTTAATAGAATCGCGAATCTCACGCACATTATTGCACGTAAACTACGTGTTTTTACACGACTATTGAATTAGTTTAGTAGATAAATAATAGTATATTCAACGCACATTATATTACTTTAGAAATTAAAGCATTTAGCGAGCAGTGTTTCAAATTGGTAGAAAATAGCTATTGACTTATGCTAAAAAATGTTGTATTATTAGTGTATAGTCACATATTGCTGTAAGCATTTTGTGGTTTGATGGGAGGGATATATGAAAAAAAGCAAGATATTATTGTTAGTTATGGTAATATTTGGTGCGGTTTTGATACTTACGGCTTGTAGTTTGGGTGGTACTAGTAGTCCAACTACTGTTAAGTATACTGTAACATTTATGGTGGATAATGAGGTTTATCAAACAGCAACGGTGCAGTCGGGAGCTTCTGTTGCATTGCCAGAAGAGCCCGAGAAAGATGACTATTCTTTTGATGGTTGGTTTTTAGATAGTTACTATTTGACTGCATTCGATGGAAGTTATATAACATCAAGTGTTAAAGTATATGCAAAGTGGTCAGCAGATGATTATAATCAAGAAGAAGAGCAAGAAGATTATGAGAGTGGTGAAGAACTTGAATATGTGCTAAACAGCTTAGGCACAGCATACAGCGTTGCTGGAATTGGATCAGTAACAGTAAGCGATATTGTTATTCCTGATACTTATGATGGGTTGGCTATAACAAGTATAGATTCTTATGCGTTTAGTGAATGTGCAAGTATTCAGACATTGACAATAGGCGATAATGTAACAACTATAGGCGTAAAAGTATGCTATAATGCTTATAATCTTGAAAAAGTCATAATAGGCAACAGTGTGGCAGATATCGGTGGAAGCACATTTTTAAATTGCATAAGTTTGAAAAATGTATATTATTCAGGAAGCATTGAAAATTGGTGTAATATAACCTTTGGTAATGATTCAGCTAATCCAATGTATTGTGCAACAACATTTTATTTGTACGATAGTGGTGAATACAACATATTGACAGAATTAACAATTCCAGATAGTGTTACAGATATTAAAAGCTACACATTTTTAGGATTTAGTTGTTTGGTAAAGGTTGAGTTGCCAGCAACTATAGAAAGTATCAATTCAAAAAGTTTTTATGGGTGTTATAAACTAATAGAAATAAGCAACTTATCGCAATTAGAAATTAAAACAGAAAGTGCTATGTATGGCTATATAGGAAACTATGCTCTAAATGTTTATTCAGATACAGAGGGCGTAGCTAAATTGCACACAGACAGCGACGGATTTATGTTATATGCAGATAGTGAAGATGAGTTGTTAGTCGGCTACGCAGGAGCGGAAAGCGATATAGAAATTCCCGACACAGTCACAAAAATAAATACCTATGCCTTTGACTATTGTTCCACTATCACAAGCGTAACAATGGGCGACAATGTAAAAAGCATAGGCGATTTTGCATTTAGTAATTGTAAAAACCTTACAAGCGTGATAATAGGCGATAATGTAGAAAGTATAGGACATTATGTATTTTACTTAGATGAAAACCTTGTTGATGTGGTTATAGGTGGAAGCGTAACAACAATTAATACATATTGTTTTTATGGTTGCAACAAACTAGACAAAATAACATTTAGTGATACAAGTATATGGTATACAACTACAATGTCAAGCTATAGCGGTGGTTCTGAAAAAGATGTAACAGATGATGAAATAAATGCGGAATATTTTAAATCAACATATTATGATAAATACTGGTATAAGTTGTAGTATATATTAACAGCATATAAAAATGGGCTGTAAAGAAATTGTTTCTTTACAGCCTTTATTTTTGTAATGTTTTTTGTTGTTGGGTTATTCGGTATATTTTGCGCGGAGATCTGCGAGTTTTTGCGCATCTAGGTTGTATTCGCCTAGTAGGTAGGCTTCTAGATTGCCGTATCTATCCATAATTGCAGTAACTGCTGCATCTAAAAGTTTTTTATCCACTATGTAAAGGGGTTCGAGGCGGGATAATATTAGTGTTCTTACTCCCCAAGGGATATGCCCTGCAACAACTCCCCTTATGTAGTTTCTAACTTGCATACTAAGCATATAGTCGGCTAGAATTTCGTCATATCCTACACCCAAAATTGCGAGAAGTAGGGCTGAACCCATACCCGCGCGGTCTTTACCAGCAGAACAATGTTGCCACAAAGGCAAGCTGTCGGATTTTAGCGCGGTTACCATTGAGCGATAACCTTCGTTGTTAAATGGCAAACTGCGATAAGTTTCCATTACATCTTCTAACTTTACGCCTTTTAATGCATCAATTGCACTGCGACCGTTTTGTAATTTGAATAGTTTATCATTATTTAAGCCAACTTCATAATTCAAATGTTTTACGCCAATTAGTTTGTATACATCACGCTTTAGTCTTGTGTTTTCGCCAGCATCTCTATAGTCGAATATCTGCTTTATGTTTAGCAACTTCATTTTTTCAATGTCACTATCTGTTGCATCATCTAGCATTGCACTGCGGAAAAATAGTCCGCTTTTGATTTTTTTGCCATCTATGGTGGATATTCCGCCCAAGTCTCTAAAATTGTGGATACTTTCAAATTGCATTGTTTATGCCTCCATTATGAATTTTTCTACTAATGCGCCCATTTCAATTGTTCCGATAACGGGCAAGTTTTCTGTTTTTATATCTGCTGTGCGTGCCTCATCTAATGCTTTTGCTACTGCGTTTTCAATTAGAACCGCACCCTCATCTTCTCCCAAAGAGTGTTTAAACATAAGCGCAACTGATAATATTGTTGCAAGTGGATTTGCAATGTTTTTGCCTGCTATGTCGGGCGCTGAACCGTGTATGCCTTCATACATACCTAGTTTGCCTTCGTTTAAACTTGCAGATGACAACATTCCAATTGAACCAGATATCATAGCTGCTTCATCTGACAATATATCACCAAATATGTTGTTTGTTACTATTACATCAAACTGCATAGGATTTTTAACTAGTTGCATAGCACAGTTATCTACATACATATATGACAATTCCACCTCGCTATATTCCTCGTGCACTTTGTTTGCAACTTTGCGCCATAACCTACTTGATTCAAGCACATTTGCCTTATCTACGCAACACAACTTTTTATTTCTGCCCATTGCAGTCTCAAATCCTACACGAACAATGCGCTCGATTTCACTAACGGTGTACATCTCTGTATCATATGCAGAATTTTCATCTCCGCCACGCTCGCCAAAGTAAATGCCACCCGTAAGCTCACGAACTATTACTATATCTAGCCCGTCTTTTATAATGCTATTTTTTAAAGGTGAAGCTTCTTTTAGTGCGGTAAAAATACGTGCGGGTCTGATATTTGCGAACAAATTTAATGCTTTTCTTATGCCAAGTAATCCCGCTTCTGGTCGCAATGATCCAGAAAGATTATCCCATTTATATCCACCTACGGCTCCCAAAAGTACGCCATTGGATACCCTACACGCGTCTATTGTGGATTGTGGAAGAGGACTGCCGGTTTTATCATAGGCACTGCCTCCAATTAGTTGTTGGTCTAGCTCAACCTGAAAATCAAGCTTTTTTGCAACAGCCTTTAATACGCCAACAGCGGCAGCTGTAACTTCTACACCGATGCCGTCACCTGGTAAAACTACAATTTTATATGTCACTATTCTTCTCCTTAATATACTCTACTAATCCGCCAACTCTAATAAGTTCTTGTATAAATTGTGGGAAGGGTTCTGCCTTAAACTCTTCACCCGTTGTTATATCTTTGATAACGCCGTTATCTAAATTGATACTAACAGTGTCACCCGCTTTTATTGCAATAGCTGCAGCCTTGCATTCTAAAATTGGCAATCCAATATTGATTGCGTTTCTGTAGAATATACGTGCAAAACTCTCTGCAATAACTGCACTTACGCCACAACCTTTTATTGCGATTGGTGCGTGTTCACGGCTAGAGCCACAACCAAAGTTTGCCCCAGCTACCATAATATCACCAACTTTTACAATTTTGCTGAAATTTGCATCAATATCTTCCATACAACATTTTGCCAACTCTTTTGGGTCTGATGTTGTTAAATATCTTGCGGGAATAATTACGTCTGTATCTATATTATCGCCATATTTATGTGTTTTTCCGATAAATTCCATAATAATATTGCCTCCTATAACTTGTCTGGTGTTGTGATGTAACCTGCAATTGCGCTTGCACTGGCTACGTAAGGGCTAGCTAGATAAATTTCACTTTCTACGTGACCCATTCTGCCTACAAAGTTGCGGTTTGTGGTTGCCACACAGCGCTCACCTTTTGCAAGTATGCCCATATGCCCGCCCAAACAAGGTCCGCATGTTGGTGTGCTAACTGCTATGTTTGCATTTATGAAGATTTCCATTAATCCTTCTTGCACACATTGTAACCATACTTTTTGTGTTGCTGGAATTACGATACATCTAACCCCATCAGCTACTTTTCTGCCTTTGAATATCTCTGCAGTTTGCCTCATATCTTCAATTCTGCCATTTGTACAGCTTCCGATTACAACTTGGTCTATCATAATGTGATTGCTATCTTCTGCCTTGTGTGTGTTTGATGGCAAGTGAGGATATGCTACCATTGGTGAAATTGTACTTAAATCAATATCCAATGTATATGCGTATTCCGCATCGTCATCTGCAGTGAAAATTTCATATGGCTTTACAGAATGCTCTGCAATATAATCTAGAGTTAAACTGTCAACTTCAAATATTCCATTTTTTGCGCCCGCTTCAATTGCCATATTTGCCATACTAAAACGGCTATCCATACTGATGTGTTTTAGCCCGTCGCCCATAAATTCAAGTGACATATATCTTGCGCCGTCAACCCCAATTTTGCCTATAAGGTATAAAATGATATCTTTTCCGCTTACATACTTGTTTGGTGTGCCGGTTATGTTAACTTTAATTGCTTCTGGCACCTTGAACCAAGCATAGCCCTCAGCCATACCCGCCGCCATATCTGTGCTACCAACGCCAGTTGCAAATGCTCCCAACGCGCCATATGTGCAAGTGTGTGAATCGGCACCAATAATGCAGTCACCCGCGGTTACTAGTCCTTTTTCTGGTAAAAGAGCGTGCTCAATTCCCATACAACCTAGCTCAAAATAATTTACAATGCCTTGTGCTTTTGAAAATTCACGAACAACTTTTGCTTGCTCGGCACTTTTTATATCTTTGTTTGGAACAAAGTGGTCTGGTACAAGCACAATGTTGTTTTTGTTGTATACCTTTTTTGCTCCCATTTTTTTAAACTCTGCAATTGCAACTGGTGCAGTTATATCGTTTGCAAGCACAATATCTAGTTCTGCTGTTATTAGCTCTCCCGCTTTAACGCTTTTAAGCCCTGCTTTTTTAGCCAATATTTTTTGTGTTATTGTTTGCCCCATTTTGCTCTCCTTTTATTCTTTCTCGCTGATAATTGCTCTGTTAATTGCACTTATAACACCTTTTATTGATGCCATATTGATGCTGCTATCTATTCCTACACCATAAATGCTTTGGTGATTTGGTTTCATAATTTCAATATATGCAATAGCTTTTGCATCTGAACCAGTTGAGTCTGCGTGTTCACTATATGATACAAATTTGTACTTATCTAGACCAAGTGTTGCAAGCGCTTTGAAGAACGCGTCAATTGGGCCGTTACCTTCGCCGACAATTGTTGTCTCGCCCTTGTTTGAAGCAATTATACCCTCATATGTAACTAGCTCACCACTATCGGTTTCTTTAAATTTCACCTTTTGTGAAACAAGGCGATATGGTTCATTGATTTCTACATATTCTTTGTTGAAAATCTCAAAGATTTCAAATTTTGTGAGTTCTCTGCCAAGTTTATCGCAATTAGCTTTGATAACTGCACCAAACTCTGGATGCATTTTCTTTGGAAGCACATAACCGAAGTCGTTTTCCATTATAAATGCCGCGCCACCCTTGCCAGATTGACTGTTTATGCGGATAATTGGTTCATATTCGCGCCCAACATCAGCGGGGTCAATAGGCAAATATGGCACTTCCCATATGTCAGAATTGATATTTTTGCGATATTTTAATCCTTTATTAATTGCGTCTTGATGCGAACCGCTGAATGCAGTAAACACCAATGTGCCCACGTAAGGATGCCTTTCGCCCACTTGCATACCGGTGTTGTGCTCAAACACTTTGCGAACCTCTGGTAAATTTGTAAGGTTCAACTTAGGGTCTATACCTTGTGTGAACATATTTAATGCGATATTTACTATATCCGCATTGCCCGTTCTCTCACCATTGCCAAAAACAGTGCCTTCAACACGCTCCGCACCCGCAAGCAAACCAAGTTCAGTGCTTGCAACACAAGTGCCTCTGTCATTATGAGGATGCAAACTGATTATAGCACGTTCTCTGCCTTTTAAATTGCGGCAGAAATACTCAATTTGATCTGCATATATGTTAGGTGTTGACATCTCTACTGTTGCAGGAAGATTTAAAATAACCCTATTTTCTGCATCCGCTTCAAGCGCGTCAAGCACTGCTTCACATATGTTTAATGCAAAATCAAGCTCGGTTCCAGTAAAACTCTCGGGAGAATACTCGTATCTTATATTTGTGCCTTCTGCAATAGCCTTGTCGCCAAGCTCTTTTATAAGTTTTGCGCCAGCAACCGCAATATCCGTTATGCCTTGTTGATCCATATTGAATACGGCTTTTCTTTGTAATGTTGATGTTGAATTGTAAAAATGCACTATTACATTTTTTGCACCTTTAATTGATTCATATGTTTTGCGAATTAAATGTTCGCGCGCTTGCACCAACACTTGTAGTGTTACATCTTCTGGAATTAAATTTTGTTCTATTAATGCACGCAGGATTTCATATTCAGTTTCTGATGCTGATGGGAATCCAACTTCAATTTCTTTAAATCCCATTTTAACTAGCATTGCAAAAAACTCGAGCTTTTGCGCAAAGTTCATAGGAGTTACCAACGCTTGATTGCCGTCACGCAGGTCAACACTGCACCAAATTGGAGCGCTCTCAATGCGCTTGTCTGGCCAAGTTCTGTCTGCTATCCCAACTTGTGGGAATGCTTTGTACTTTTCATATCCTCTTTTCATTGTCTACCTCATTTGTCGTCATTTATAATAAAAAATACTATTTATGTAATTATATAACTTTATATTCATAATAGCAACCATTTAATACAATTAAATTATAAAAACCGTCGATATATTTGAGAAAATTCGCAAAAACTACCAAAAATATACAACCTTTATGCCAGAAACAATTTCATTGTAGTATTTGACTAAACAAGCAAAATTTGATATACTAAAAGCACTTAATAATTAAGGAGATTTATATGTTTTCAGAAGATATGTATTTGTTAGGAAGCAAGCGTTCTGTTATCCGCGACCTATTTGAGTTTGGAGCTAAAAGGAAGCAAGAAATCGGTGCAGAAAATGTGTACGATTTTAGCCTAGGCAACCCAAATGTTCCCGCGCCCGACTGCGTAAATGAAGCAATAACAGAAATTTTTTCAACAATGCCCGCAACAGCTATACACAGCTACACAAGTGCACAAGGTGCATTGCCAACAAGAGAAGCTATCGCAAACAACATAAACGAGCGTTTTAGCACAAAGTTGACCGCAAACAACATCTATGTAACAGTAGGGGCAGCGGCATCATTGATGATAACATTGCGCGCTTTAAACGAAGGCCAAGACGAATTTATAACATTTGCACCATTCTTTCCAGAATACACAGTTTTTGTAGAAGCAACTGGCGGCTCATTAAAAGTGATTCCAGTAAAAGATAACAATTTTCAACTTGACATAGCGGCTTTTGAAAAAGCAATTACAGCAAAAACTAAGGCGGTTATTTTAAATTCACCAAACAACCCATCTGGCGTTATATATTCAGAAGAAAGCATAATTGCTCTTTGCAAAATACTAAACAAAAAGTCAGCAGAATTTGGTGCGCCAATATACTTAATTTCAGATGAACCATACAGAGAAATTGCCTACGATAACGCATTTGTGCCATACTTAATGAACTACTATAAAAACACCATAGTGTGTTACAGTTACAGCAAATCACTAAGCTTGCCGGGTGAGCGCATAGGTTACATTGCAGTTAATAATGAAGCCGAAGACAGCGATAATTTATATCTTGCACTATGTGGCGCGGGTAGAGCATTAGGCTATGTTTGTGCCCCCAGTTTAATGCAATTGGTTATCCAAAAGTGCATAAATGCGCAAACAGATTTAACTTACTACAAAAATAATCGTGACACATTATACAACGCTTTAACTAAAATGGGATACACCGCGGTGCACCCAGACGGAGCATTTTATCTATTTGTAAAGTCCCCAGAATTAGACGCCAACGCCTTTTCAAAAAGGGCACAAAATCACGAACTATTAATTGTACCGGGCGACTCATTTGGCGTACCAGGTTATGTAAGAATTTCCTACTGCGTAGCTTATGAAACCATAGTGAATTCATTGCCCGCATTTGAAGCGTTGATTAAGACCTATTAAGAACACGTATTTTAATGTAAAAAACCATATATCACGCATCTAACTTTACAAGCGGGGTTGAAACCAAAACTTATGTATGTCTGTATACATTAGGATTTTGGTTTCAATCCCGCTTCTTACAATATAATTGCACAAATGCCTGCTTCCCCTATGTTTTCCTTTAGAAAAAGGCTATTAATTATGAATTCTGTCCTACTGTTAATTTGTCTTTAAATAGGCTTAAATGAAGTTCTTCATCTTCAATAATGCGTGCAATTAGCTTTTTTAAACTGTCATTATTTGTGCACGCAATTGCCTTGTTGTAGTTTGCAATGGCAATTTCTTCCAGTTTAATGGCATCAATTAACATCTCATTTCTTATTGTGCTGTAGGCTACAAATGAGCCGTTCCAATATTGCTCATTGCCCGCAATTATAGGATTTTTGCCAAAAGTTGTAAGCGCTTCGCCCAGCAATTCGTGGTGCATCATTTCAGTAATTGCTACACCTCTAAATAGGGTGTATAGTTCTGTGTCATTGTTGGCGTTTGAGATGTATGCGGCATAAATATATTGCAAAACTGCAGTTAATTCACCATATTTTCCGCTATAATCGTCCATAATACAGCGCGCTTGCTTGGCGTTGTTTGTGCTTGCAATAACAGCGGGATAAGGTGCATTTACTCTATATGGGCTATCCATTTTAAAACCTCCGTTTATGCTTTAAAATATGCCCGAATCACTAAAAATGTTAAAATTAAGTTTATATTTATATGTTTTTATTTGATAAGACACGCCCTAACTGTTGCACATTCAGGTGAAACTTTAAAAATATTTGCTATATCATCTGCACTCATATTGCAACACAAATAATTGGGTGCCAATAATACACCCGCTAAATAATTAGCTTGCCATTCAATTTCGCGATAAGCTGGAGGTAGTACGGTTGTTTCTTCAGTAGGATATAAATTATAAATGGTAAAAAGAAACCAGTGCGAGAGTTCGTGTGCTATTGTAAACCTAGCACGGCCTACACCATCTGATGCTTCATTGTAAACACTCTCTTTTATGTATAGCATATTATTTTTATAATCGAATAAAGCCAATTCATTTTTTGCAAAGAGGGTACAATTATCTTCTAAAATTTGATAATCAAATGACCCAAAAGTGGGACAGCTTGACATAATGTCTAGTATTTCAAGTACGGGTAGAACGGGTGTAAATTCATAATTAAACAGCCTTCTTATTTGTAAGGCATACGCATCAAGTGCTTTTTTGCTTATTCCATTATTAATGTAATATTTTACTTGCAATTATTTAACATTTCCTTTAACTCATCTAGCGTTTTTTGGCTTGCCGTGTTAATAGTTCTAGCAAACATCATAGACACTTCCCTTTGTGTTGTATCCATTGCTTCCATTTCAATTACCACTTTGTTGTTGTCAGTGTCGATAGCATTTTTAAGTTCATTAGCCTGAGATAGCGATAAATCATATAATTTTGCTATTCTGTCCGCCAAATCTTTTGGTGCTGTCTTTTTACCAACTTCAACAGCTGACAAAAAAGCTGAAGATACTCCTAATTTTTCTGCCATTTGTCGTAGATTTTCTTTTCTTTCTATTCGCATTGTTTTTACAAATGCACCAAACTCTGTTTTCATTTATATACCCCTATAATTTTTTCTTAACATAGTTTTATTACCACTTATCTATTATTGATTCTTCTCCTTATGCAATGAAATTGAAGTGGGTGATTTAAACAAATCTTTTAAGCTCATTATTTGCCTCCTTTTATTCCACGCTTTCCTCTCTGCACCCAGTTATAATCTTTATCATTAGGCGCTAGATGTGATTGTTCTGTATGCTTCCCACAAACATCTCCATATCTATCAAGTTGAGATGTTGCTTTATTACTTTTATTTGTAGTTCTATCAGGGCTTGGATTATCCCAATGATAGTGTTTCTCTTTAAGCTGTCCATTTTTGTCTATGATATCATTATTAAATTTACTTATCGCATAGCAATTTAGTTGATTTTACTCCTTTAGCCATTCATTTAATATAGAGGGTTCGCAATTTCTAAACTTTTCCGCTTCATTGTTAATATATGCAATGTCATATTCTCCAATATATTTCCACTTAAAAGAACTAAATCTAAACTTCAATTCAAACAGCATTCCTCCACATGGAATAAAGCAAAAGTACATTATATCATCACCCACCAAAGTATTGTCCCCAATCGATAATGAACCTCCATCAAGATTTGTAGTATCTAGGGCGATGTCGATATATTCTGTTATATCAAACTCTTGCACTAAATATAAACATTTTTCGTACGGATTTTTATAAATGTCCGCTAATGCATCATTGATAGCATAGTGATAATCTCCTAATTCATATATCAGTTTCATCTTTTTGTTTTCTATAGTGCAAGATAATAATACGGCATCATGCAATGATATTGAATTTGGTCTGCGATACAGCTCTGTTAAACTCATTTTTTACCTCCTTTTCTTCCTCTATATATCCAATTATAATCTTCATCCTTGGGGGCTAAATGAGATGGTTCGCTATGCTCCCCACAAGTATTGCCATACCTATCTACACGATTAGATTCTTTTGGAAAAGTTTTTCTTTCTTCTTTTGAAGCTCCTCTTTGCCAATGATAATGTTTTTCTTCAAGACGTCCAAATTCATTAATCTTATCGTTATCAAACATGATCATTTGCCCTGATGATTTTCTTTGATATTCCTTGTGATCACTCTTTTTAACATCATGCTCGGTCAAATATTTCCATCCTTTGCCTTTTTTTAACAATGTTTCTGGTTCTTCTGGAAGATATGAACCATTATATACTCCATAGCGTTTGCACCAGTTGTTGTATTGTACTTGCCTACGATCTTGTAGTGTTTTGGGTTTATCCACATGAACATAATGTTGTGGTTTTTGTGTTGCTGCATAAATTACTTTGTCTAAAAAAGATTTTGCCATATTTTACTCCTAAAATTTATTTGCAATAAAATAGGAAATATGTTAAACTTACTATAATGAGTTATATGCTTAGCATATTTCTTTAAGAGTTTATTCTTTGCCGAGAATAGGCTCTTTTTTTATCGCTAAATTCATATTATCACATAACAAATTGCTTGTCAACCTATTTGGTTGATAATTAAAATTTGTTTTTCTTTTGTTATCATAATAATGGGAGCAATGGCAAGAGCGCCAACAATTGCCGAAATTGCAAACACATTGGAAGTAAATGTTCTATCAATAAACACATTAAAGTACATATTTTCAATAATCCAAGCAATCTGACCAATCAGCCCAACAACAAGAACTGATCCCCCAAAACCGCCACTAAGTTTTTTTGTGTTTCTATAATGCCCTCCAAATTTCTATAAGCTAATTATACACCACAAAATGGTGGTAGTCAATATCAATTTATTTATAGCATTATTATTGACTTTTTGACTTTCTTTGCATACTTATAGCATTTATACGCCCCGCTGTTTTCTATATTTCGAATAAAATATACTATAAAATCACTAGCATCTACCATTTCACAATTGCGATAATAAATTCTAGTATACCAATAATCATATTTAAGTGGAAGATGTATATAGTCGTCAAAACCTTTGTTGCTTAGATATTGAGGTCTTTTACTTTCTCGAAGTAGTCTTATATCTTCAACACAATATATTCTCTGCAAATAAGGAAAATCTTGTTTTAATTTTGTAACTGAATTAAAACAATAATCATCAAAATCTCCAAAACCACCAAAATAGAATATAGATACCCCCTTATTTTGTACTAAGTCAAGGATTGTAGAATCAATACTAATCGATAATTCCAAAGTTAAAGCAACATCTCTATGGCCGAAAAAGCTAGCAATTTTCATATATTAAAATCCCCATTACATTATATATTCTACGTACTATCGACTTATCAACAAGTTGATTTAGTTAGATAAATCTAGCAATAGCACCGATATCTTATACTCAGCTCTTAGAAAATGCACTGCGTGCGATTTATATCTGCTTCCTATAAGATTAACTATATAATAAAGGCACAGCGTGCCTTTGTCAAGCAAATTATGACACATTGTGCTACTATTCAAGAAATAATACATAATAGATAAAGAGGGTGTTATATGATAAAAATTGAACAAATTCAAATTAGGTTAAGGGAAGCCATTCGTTTAAGTGGATTATCGCAAAAAGACATTGCAATACAACTAGGAATAAGCCCTTCAACTGTTAGCAAATATGTTAGATTAAATAAGTTCCCTTCAATAGAAACATTTGCAAATCTCTGCAGAATACTAGATGTTTCTGCAGATAGTATATTGTGTTTGAGTGATTTTTAACAATAAATATTAAGTTTATATTGTACTAGATAGAGGCACACATAAATATATTTATTATTGCAAGAACTATAGTAACTGCAAAGCCAGCTATTACACCTTTGCACAAAAGTCCATTTTTCTTGTCATAATGATTTTTTATTGATGCATGGTTTTTATTAATAGTTTTAATGGTTTCATCAAAAGACTTTTGCATTGAAGCATTGTTTTCATTTATAGTTTTAATTGTTTCATCAAGTGCAGAGTGAAGTTTTTTAATTTCTAACTCTTGTAGTTCAAACATTGAATGAATTTTTTTATAATCTTGCAAAGCAATTTCTATGTTGGTAGATATATTGCTGTATTTTGTTTCAAGATTATCTATATGTTCAACAAAATCAGTGTTACTTGCCTCCATTTTTTTTAGTTCTAATATTGCTTCTTCAATGCTTGCAATGCACGAAAGTATACTCTCGTTTTGGCGAGTTCGTGATATCAAGGATTGAGATAGTGTTTCAAGCTCAGAAATAACCTTATCCATATTATCAGAATTTATCATTTATTGTTCCTCCTATTTTAACCAGTTTTTGTGCGAAATCAACTACTATATAGTTTTCAGCAACTTCATTATTTGTTGTTCTATGAATATATTTTAAATCTTCAGCAAACACTTCTAACCACAACGACACAAAAGTATTTCTATATGATTTTGCAATTGTTTCATATGTCTTAAAAAATAGTGTTTTTCTGTCAGACTCACTAAGGTAAATTTTTATGTCATCTAACGCAAGCATCAATCTTCGTTTGCCATCGCTGTGCATAAATTCGCCTAGTTGCAATCTAGTTATTCCTGAAACATAATTTAATGCCATTATTTTATCATATGATTCTAATAACCTTGCCAAACCAGCCTTTGTTTTTTGTATGTTGGCTTTTATTGCAGAAATCCATAGATTTATCGGACAGTTGCGGTCTATCAATCTAACATATACTGAATCATTGGCAAAATAGTACGATACATATTGCATAAAGCTGTTAGAATCAGTAAAATTAATACATTGCTCATACAATGTTCGCATCGTTCTTATCCGTTCAGACAAATAATTTTCATTTGTCCATTGTACTAAGAATTGTAGTCGATTGTAAAATGTGTTATCTTTATACTTTTCGCTATATCTGAAAGTTGTTTCATACTTTTCTATGTGATGCCCAAGTAAATTTAGTTTCTCTTTTTCACTATAATTTGTTAAACTTAAATTTGCATATGTGGGATTGCTTAAATTTGAGTCATATACAATAGACCACATATTTATCTCACCCAATAAAAATAGTCTATAAAGAGCTTTCTCAACGATGATGCTCGCATTACTATTCATATCTCCATTTTTATCTATCAAAATATTTCGCAAATGTTCGTTGTTGATGTTTTTTGCCATTGCATATACTATTGTGCTTAATGATATACTAGTGCAATGCTTTGCAATTGTTCTTGTTATGCCTTCAATCAACCTTGCAACTAGGCTAATTTCTACCGCCTCATCTATATTTGAGCTGAGTATGAAATAGAAGTTAGTTTGCAATTCATCTAAAAGTAAATAATACGCTTCTATCTCTTTTATGGATGGGGTAGGTTCTGCAAATAGCTTATCAAGAATGACTTGAGGATCTTTTTGAAAATATATATAACAGTCAGATTGTTGCCCGTCTCTACCCGCTCTGCCTATTTGCTGATACAAACTTTCAAAAGAAGAGGGCAACCCATAGTGTATAGTCTTTCTAAGATCTGGAATATCAACGCCCATACCAAATGCCTTGCTAGCAAAAACTACTTTTAATGGGCTATTGTTCGATTTAAAATTCTTTAATAATCGAACTTGCTCATTATCTTCCATATTATTACCGCCGGCGTAATATGAATATCTAGTTTCATTGAACTTCTCATAAAACTCTTTACGAATTGTTTCTACTAGAGTTTTGCAAGCAGAATCATAGGCTATGTATGATCGTACTTTTTTTGTAAAAACTATTGTTTTATAGTCATTTATATCTATCAATGTTCCTGCAATGTTTGCAATCATTAAATTATACATTTCATTCAGCCCATTATCCACGCGCCTTACAATAACATTTAGGTTGTTTCTGCGCATATCACTTGCGAAAACAGCATTGGTTCTTGCCTTTTTATAGGTGCTAAATTCGCAATCAATATCATCAAACACCCTTTGTGAGGCGGTGCCAGTGAGCGCCATTAAATGTGCGTGTTGTGGCAATAATCTCTTCAAATTGTGGCTTAAACATAGATAAGAAGTTCTAAAATCATGACCCCATTCAGACATACAATGTGCTTCATCAATAACAATAAATCCTATTTGTTTGTTAAGTAATGCCGATTCAAACCTCAAATTGAAAAATCTTTCAGGCGACAAAATTGTTATAAATGACTTGTTGTCAGCAAATACATCTATATTCTTATACGTGCTAGAATTTAAATATACAGCATTAGTTATGCCTAGCTTTTCTCTAAGATTTTCATGTTGATCATTCATTAGGATTTTTAATGGTGATACCACTAACGTTAGTCCTGTAATAAGCAGTGCGGATATTTGATAACATAATGACTTACCTGCGCCAGTTGGCAAAACACCAATTACGCTTCTTTTGTTAAGGCATTCTATAATAATATCCAGCTGGTTTTCTCGATATTCATTGTAAATATCCGATACATTTTGCAAAATAAACAACAAATTTTTTGCGTGATGTTCTTTTGTAATTTTGAATTCTGAAGTTGTGTCTATGTGATGATAATAATTCTTTTTGTATCCATATGTGCTTTTGTCTGATACTAATTCTTCTTCATATAAAAAATAATCGTTCATTATGTAGTATATGTTTTTATATTCATTAGTGGCAGAATAAACATCATATATACTTATAAATGCATTTACCCCTTCTTCCTTTGACATATTTACGCAATTTTCAAAAATATTTATGCTGATTTCTGGCATAGTAAACTCATAATTATGTATGTTTGCTATGTTCTCAAGCCACATATAAAAATCTTGCACGCATACTGATATAATAGACTTGTCGAAGTTTTCTTTTAATACAAAATTTAATTGTATCTTATTGTCGTTTAAGTGCAAAACGCTGTTTTTGTATAATCCAAGCAATAACATTTGCAACCTTATTGCTAACAGATAATATTCTACTTGATTACTTACACAAACATTGCTACTGATTGCCTCGTCATATTCTTGAACTTTTGATAGCGCAAGTAATTTATTCTCTGTTGCGCTAGAAAAGATACTGTGTGTTGCAATTCTAACAATATTTATATTGTTGTTTGATAACATACGGTTTCTTTTATGATCCTTGATTCGTTGTTCATTATTTTCGCTGTGTTGCGATCCATCAACTTCAATTGCTGTTTTGTATAGCGGTGAATAGAAATCTACACATTGAGATGTGTCACTATTTAGCCCCGCAACGATATTTGTAATAGGGCACTCTGCAATAAAAGTTTTTCCTAACAACTCACTTAATACATTATTATAAAATTCTTTTGCAGGATTGCTCTTTATGCCACCCTTAATTACGTTGTCCCAATTAACATTGTTAAAGTTTAACTTGTATTTAGCTTTATTTATGGTTGAAAATTCACAATTTCCAAAACATTGCTTTAAAAATCTTGAAGGAATTGTAGGGAATCCACGTGTTAGTATATTGTTTATAACAGCAAGAATAGGAGCTTCTTGCTCCTTAATAATTTCCAAATTTTGAATTACAAAATTCGGATTTATATTAACATATCCCGCTGAATATTTCTGCATATTCACTCCTTAGAACGCGCTATTTTAGTAATTATATGGTAAATACAAACATAATGCACCTATTTATGATACCATTATTCAAACTTAAAGTCAATATATATAATCAAAATACAATAAATGATGTACCTTTTTCAGTAGGTAGTATATAATTGAATGCTATAAAGCGATAGATTCTAGATGACTTTATAAAACAACTATAATTTGATATACAATATACATATTTGAAAAGAGGTCAATCGTAGAACAAATGGCAAAACGCAATGCATAAAATTGTAGGGTGCGATAACGCCCATACAATTTTAATATTCGTCTTCGTTAAATGTATTACATTGTTACCATTAATCCCTTAAATACAAATAAAAAAAGGAGTATGTCAAAAATTCACACCCTTCTAAAAAGAAAGCCTAACAGCAGAACTTGTTTGCAATTAGGCTTAAATTGTGTTAATTTGATTGTTGGTGTTGTTGAAAGATGCTCATCAATCC
>JAWXUT010000132.1:0-4164 GCA_044426075.1 Bacillota bacterium | reverse complement strand
ACGAGCAAAGCGGATTGCGGGCGTCAGACTAACGCACCCTACAATTATACAGTTTATGTGTTAATCCGGCACCCGGCGTTTAATATAATTTTATCCTCAATTTTTCATTTTTCATTAAAAATAAAGAGGCTTATAAAGATTTATTTCCTTTACAACCTCTTATTATTTGTTTTATTTTTTGCCAAGAAGAATTTCTGTGGTTAGTACATCTTCGTGCGTGTAGTTGTCGCGTGGCTTCATTGTTCGCGCTTTGCCTTTGCACGTTGTTACACACAATCCGCAACCCAAACATTTTACTGGGTCTACTTGTATTGTTCCGGCTGCGCTCACGGTGGTTGCTTGCAAAATACATCGCTCTAGGCACTTGCCACACTTTTCTTGCCCCTCACACATCGTTTGATCGTATACTATTACTTCGGGACCCGCTGACATCTCTTCTGTTCTGCCCGCCATATAACTGCGGAATGGCACGCATATCTTGCCGTCACAGTTGCACATTACAAATGTCCATTTTCCACTAGCGTGGCAATATAATACGTTATGCATTAATCCGCATTCATCAAAATATCGCACCATTTCTTTGGCTTCTTCAGCCGTTTCAATGATATCAAACTTTTCATCAATGCCCGTGTGCTTCATTGTTGTATACATATCCGCAATATACAATAGCGCCATATCCTTTTTTTGTGGTTCAGCACACTGCTTTAATGCCGTTTGACACACGCACTTTGTAACCGCCATACGCGCTGTTACATTTTCTAGCTTTTGGCCGTATATAAAATCTATAAATCTGCACGCCGCTTCTGTGGTGATTATTATGCCAGATGGCAACGCTTTTGGCTTGCTCATTTTTGCATATATCTTTTTGCGACGCTCAGTGCGCAACATAAAATCGGCAAATTGCAATATCCAAGGTTCGCTGTAGCCATACCACCACTGCTGAAACTTTTGCATTTTTGTAACTGGCTTTAGTTCATTGCCAACTAATACCAAGCCCTTTTCGTTTTCGTTTTTCATATCTTTCCGCCTTTATCTTATATATACATTATAATTGATTATTAGCACTTTGTCAATACAGAGTTTATTATTTGCTATGAAGCCTTTTTCTCCGTTCCCTATGGTCGGGCATATATTTATCAAGTATCTTGTAGAATTCTCTCTGGTGGTTTTGTACTAGAAAATGAGCCACTTCGTGAAGCACTAGATATTCTATACAATCCATATCGCGTGTTATCAGCTTGCTGTTGAATGTAAGTATATTTTTAGATGAATTGCATTGCCCCCAATATCCTTTTACATTTTTGATTTGTAATTTTGGCATAGCTCTGTTGGATATATTGCAAATTTCCATATACTTAATCACTAGTTTGGTGTACAGTTCTGTAGCTTTAAGATACCTAAACTCTTCATATTGATTATTTATAAATATTTCATTGCTAGCTTTTTTTGAGTATATTACAATATAATTTTCGCGCACATATACGGCGTTTTTATCTGACTCAATCACCACAACATTGTACTTTTCATTTAACAGTTGCACTGTGCTTCCGTTTTTTACAAGCTGGTCTTCAGTTCTGCCTAATTGCACCTTTTTTGACAAGCGCTTGCGTGCTTTTATAATCCAGTCATTGTTCTTTTGTAAAAATGATAGTGCTAAATTTTCTGATACATTTTTTTGCAATTTCAAATAGACAACGCCGTCATCTTTCATTGTAATACGCGTTGTTTTGTTAGTGGTTTTTAAAATGTACACTTTAATTACAGAGTTATCCGACAAAACATAGTCAATAACACTTTTTACAGTGCTCGTTTTGCCCGCCATTATATGTTTGCAATTTGAAAATCAATGGGTGTGCGGTTGTTGTCTTGCAAAAATTCGTTGGTCTTAGAAAAATGATGATTGCCATAAAAACCATAGTATGCGCTTAGTGGTGAGGGGTGTGGCGACTCCAACACAAGGTGATGAGGGGCAGTAATTAGCGCCTTTTTCTTTCTTGCGGGCGCGCCCCATAATAAAAACACAACGGGCTCTTTGCGGTTGTTGAGTTCTGATATAATGTGGTCAGTTAACCTCTCCCACCCTTTGCCCTTGTGTGACATTGGCATATTCTGCCTTACAGTTAAAATGGTGTTCAAAAGAAGCACCCCTTGTTCTGCCCAGCTCACTAAATTGCCGTTATTTGGAATATATGTGCCCAAATCTGACTGCAATTCTTTATATATATTCATTAAAGAAGGTGGAGTTTTTATACCTTTTTGCACAGAAAAACACATGCCGTGCGCTTCATTTGGGTTGTGGTATGGATCTTGACCCAAAATTACAACCTTTGTATCTGCAAATGATGTTGTCTTCAACGCAGCAAAAATGTCATACATACTAGGATATATGCACTGCGTACTGTACTCTGTTTTTAAAAACTCTCTTAAAGCAAGATACCAATCACTATTGAAATCCTCTTGCAATATTTTGTCCCAATCATTACCTAAATTAACCATAATTTAATTATAACATAGGGTGAAATAGGTGTCAATTGCAAAACAAAAATATATTCTACAAAAAAATTGATAAAAGGTATTAAAAAAATCCATAAAGTGTGCTATAATAGTAACAGACCTTGAGTTCGCAAGCAATCAAAATAAACTTTTGTATGGGCTATGCGTTGGCATAATGCTAAAATTAAGGATATATATAATAGTAAGGCTCAAAGCAATGCGAGCTATAAGGAAAGTATGGCAAACGACAGATACAAAAACAAACACAAGCGCAATAATAACGATAAGGCAATTGCAAATTATATTCCGCCTTTTGATGCCATGATTTTGGCTGAAAATATTGACACATTAAAGCTAAGCGATGATTTAACATTAAAGTTAAAAAGCGGCAAAGTAGAAACCCTTCTTGACGTCACCAAAAGATGTGAGCGCGATTTTTTCCGCATTCCAACATTTAACAAGAAGAATTTGTTTGAGTTGCGTGGTTCATTGCAAGCGCGAAAATTGGCATTAAGACCTATGCCTCCAAGGGAAGAAAAAAGCGAAACTGAAGGCGAAGCAAAACCAGCTCAACCTAATCAACAAGGTCAAAAACCCCAACAAAACAAAGGGCAAGCAGGCAATAAACCAGCAGATCCCAATAGGCAAGGCGATAAAAATAATCAAAACAACAAACAAGCACCTCAAGGTGGCAATAAAAACAATAAATTCGGCGAGCAAAAAGGTGGTCAACCACAACAAAATAAGCAAAATAACAACGCTCAAAACAAAGGTCAATTAGGCCAACAAAACAAGCAAAATAACAACGCACAAGGCAAAGGTCAAAACGCTAATCCTCAACAAAAAGGGAACAAACAGCAACCTCTTCAACGCACAAAAGATAACAAAGTTAATCCTAAAGATCGCAACAAAAATAAAAACAAACGCGACGACGGCATAACAGAGGCAAAGACAAAAGCTGCACGCGAAAAGTTGCGCCCACAAAAGCAACCAGTTAAAATTCCATCAGATTTATATTTAAAAATCAACAAAAATGGCAAATGGGGCTTTATGGATCGCAAGGGTCGCGTAGTTGTTGAACCTATATATGACGAAGTTTTTAACTATAAAGATGACATTTGTTGTGTAGAACTCAATGAAAGATACGGCTACATCAACCGCCAAGGGGAAGAAATTGCTCCTACAATTTACGAAGTAGCAAGCAGCTTCAGCGAGGGTTATGCAAGTGTGTGCAAAGGTGGCGCATATGGCTACATCAATGCAGAAAATGAGGTTATCGTTGACTTCAAATTTGAGGCAGCAACCTCTGTTATTGAAGGCAATAGTCGTGTTAAAAAAGACGGCAAGTGGGGAGAGTTATTTATAGATAATCCCGAAGAAATTAGATGGATAGTATAAAAAATGAGGATTAATATATTCTAAAAATTTCTATTGTTATTTTCTGAGCTTTCAAAAAAATATAATACAAAACTGCAAAAACTTGTTTTTGTTATAACCCTTTACGCGGATATATTTTGCGATACAATAAATATGCGAAGGAACACACTCTACTTCTTCTATTGCCACTTCCTTCGCTGAACTAAAAGACTTGCAAAATATATGCGGGTCAAGGGCAGTTTTAACCTTTTTAAAAATCAAAATATAAATCCATATCAAAACCCACCTATACAA
>JAWXUT010000131.1:0-4191 GCA_044426075.1 Bacillota bacterium | reverse complement strand
AGCTCATACCTCACGATATGCACCTTGTGCGTTGCTATGCGGTTAGTTGTGAGAACCCCCGCTTCGGACTTTCACCGATTAGCTATGTGTCATACTCGGCACACTTAAAAAAGAGCCACTGTTGTGACTCTTGAATAAACACTGGCTACTTCCTATTTAGGGAGGAGGGGTTAGGGAGATTTTGAGTTATGTAACTCTGCTGTGGAGAACAGCTTTAGGAAGTAGCTAGTTTGGTTGACACGCGTTATAATGTTTTTGGGGAGGGATTAAATACGTGTCAACCTTTATGGTTACATAATACTCTAGCTTTTTGACACATTTTAGGTGTGTATATGAATGTTCGGTGAAAATTGCGTCAACTTTCAGTAAGAAGGTTTTTTACGATATCAAAAAGTGACATAAAATTGCTAGTAATTATATAATAAACATTTACAAAAAAAGGAATTTATTGTATAATATAATAAGAGGACTGTAAAAATGTCCTTTTAAATAGAGTGTGGCGCGACTAATAACGAATTTAGGCTATAAAAGCACTATTCTTTGCAAATTTCAGTATAAAGCGATACAAGATTTTGCCAAAGGTTGGGCATATAGAGCATAAATTTATATTCAGTTATAACCATATAAAGCAATTTTGAGGTTAAGGAGATTATTATGACAGAAAGTTTAAAAATGTTTAAAGCTTGGCAAAACGGAGTAAGCGCTACAGAAAGAGCAGAGTTAGATGCAATAGAATCATCTTCACAAGAGATTGAGGAGCGTTTTTACACCGAGCTTGCATTTGGCACAGCGGGAATGCGTGGCGAAGTAGGGCTAGGCACATATCGCATGAACACCTACACTGTTAGGCGCGCAACAGCGGGAGTTGCAAGTTATATTGTAAGCCTTGGGGCAGAAGCAATGGCGCGTGGTGTTGTAATTGCATGTGATACACGCAGATTTTCAAAGGAATTTGCAGTTAACGTTGCAGAAGTGCTAAGCTATTATAAAGTAAAAGGATATATATTTGAAAATGTTAGGCCAGTGCCTTTATGTTCATATGCAGTAAGGCATTTAAATGCAATTGCAGGAATTATGATAACAGCGAGCCACAACCCAAAAGAGTATAACGGATACAAAGTATATGGTGAAGATGGCGCACAAATGGCACCAGAGCCAACAGCGGGTGTTGTTAAATTTATAGAGACATTTGAAGATTATTTTTCAGTTCCTTATGAGGCGGTGCCAAATTCACACAACATTGCTGGGCTAGATAACGTAGCACTAAATGATTACATAACAGTAATAGGTCAAACAATAGATGAGGCATATTATGATAAAATATTGCGTCTATCATTGTCACCAGAGTTAACAGCAGAGTATGGCGACAAGATAAAGTTAGTTTACACCCCCGTGCACGGAACGGGATATGTACCAGTAACCACAGTATTCAACCGACTAGGTATTGCAGCCGATGTAGTTGAAGCACAAGCTATGCCAGACACCGAATTCAGCACTGTTGCGGTTCCAAATCCAGAAAATGCAGATACGCTTTCTATGGGAATGGCAATGGGTGACAGCATAAAAGCAGATGTAGTGCTAGGCACAGACCCCGATGCAGATAGATTGGGCGTTGCTGTTCGTGACGATAGCGGAAAATTTATTCTACTAACTGGCAATCAAATTGGCGTACTATTATTAGATTATATATTAACAAAGTTAACAGAAGATAAAAAGATGCCTAAAAACCCCGCAATTGTAAGAAGTTTTGTTACAACAACACTAGCTGACCGTATGGCAACTAAGTTTGGTGCAACAAGTTTTTCAGTTCTAACCGGCTTCAAATACATTGGTGAAAAAATCAAAGAGTGGGAAGTTAGCGGAGAATACGAGTATGTGTTTGGTTTTGAAGAGAGTTTCGGCTCACTAAGAGGCACACACGCACGCGATAAAGATGCCGTTGTTGCAAGTATGTTATTTGCAGAAATGGTTATCTATCACTCAGTTAACAAGCGTTCAATTTACCAAAGATTGCAACAAATATTCGCAGAATATGGCTATTATGTAGAAAAAAATGAATCCATTAGCTACAAAGGCATAAGCGGTATGTCCGATATGGCGGCGGTTATGGCAAAGCTACGCACACAAACAATAACAAAAGTGGGCGACGAAAAAGTAGAGTTCGTTGCAGACTACAAAAAACTTACAGTTATAAACAGAGACGGCACAACTTCTGCCCTAACAACCCCACCAGCAGATGCTATTTATCTTGGCTTAAATGACGGCCAGTTTATATGTATCCGCCCAAGTGGAACCGAACCAAAACTTAAACTATATGTTCTAGTTTACGCAGATGACGCTGAATCGGCAAACTTAAAAGCACAAACATTAATCTCTGCACTTAAAGCAGATCTATAATACAAAACGAGGTACAATATGACTAACAAAGCATTTATCACAGTAATTGGAAAAGACAGAGTAGGCATCATAGCAGATGTTACTGTGCTTTTGGCTTCATTAAAAATCAACATTGAAGATATAAGTCAAACCATTCTTCAAGGTATGTTTACAATGATTATGGCGGTTAATTTAGAAAATTCTGAACTTGAATACGATAAACTTAACGCAGAACTTAAAGCTAAAAGTGCCCCTCTTGGCGTAGAAATAGTAATAAGACACGAAGCTATTTTCCAAGCTATGCACAGAATTTAAGAGGAGCAACTAATGTTAAATAATCACGAAATACTAGAAACCGTTAATATGATTAATGAGTCGCATTTTGATGTGCGAACAATTACTATGGGCCTTTCTTTGCTTGACTGCATAGGCACTTCTAAAGAAGATACCGCAAATAAAGTATATGAAAAAATTGTAAGAAATGCCCACAACCTAGTTCCAACTGGTGAAAAGATTGCAAATATGTACGGTATCCCTATCGTAAACAAGCGCGTTTCTGTAACACCTATCAGCTTGATTGGTGCAAACCATTTGGGATACATGGAGCTTGCAAAAGCACTTGATCGCGCAGCCCACGAAATCGGTATCGATTTTATTGGTGGATACTCCGCACTTGTGCAAAAAGGTATGACGCATTATGAGCGCGCACTTATTGAATCAATTCCAGAAGCACTAGCTGTTACAAGCAAGGTTTGCAGTTCAATAAACGTAGCATCAACGCGTGCTGGTATAAATATGGATGCCATTAAACTAATGGGTCAAATAATAAAACAATCCGCATATCTCACTCGCGACAACGACAGTATTGGTTGCGCAAAGCTAGTTGTATTTGCAAATGCAGTTGAAGATAATCCGTTTATGGCGGGCGCTTTCCACGGAGTTAGCGAGGGCGATAAGATAATAAACGTTGGCGTTAGTGGGCCAGGTGTTGTTAAAACAGCACTAGAAAAAATACCCGACGGCGACTTAACAGCAGTATGCGAAACTGTAAAGAAAACCGCATTTAAGATAACCAGAGTGGGTCAATTGGTAGCCAAAACTGCAAGTGAAATGCTTGATGCACAATTTGGCATAGTTGATTTATCCCTAGCCCCTACCCCAGTAGTGGGTGACTCAGTTGCTCACATTTTAGAAGAAATGGGTCTAGAGTCTGTTGGCGCTTGTGGCACAACCGCAACACTTGCATTGTTAAACGACGCAGTTAAAAAAGGTGGCATAATGGCAAGTTCACATATAGGTGGATTGTCGGGCGCATTTATTCCAGTGAGTGAAGATATCGGAATGATAAATGCCGCAGCAAGTGGCGCACTTACACTAGAAAGGCTTGAAGCTATGACTGCAGTTTGCAGTGTTGGGCTTGATATGATAGCTATCCCTGGTGACACTTCAGCCGAAGTTATCAGCGCACTTATTGCAGATGAGTCAAGTATCGGTGTTGTAAACAATAAGACAACGGCAGTACGCGTTATTCCTGCATATGGCAAAAAAGCGGGCGAAACAGTATCATTTGGCGGGCTATTAGGTGAAGCACCAGTAATGCCAATTTCTACACTAAGCCCTGCAAAATTTATAAATCGTGGAGGCAGAATTGCAGCTCCTCTACACAGCAATAAAAACTAATTGCGCACCGTTGGAGGAGTATGAAGCTAGGTAAAATTGGTCACATAGGTATAGTTGTAGCAGATATTGCTGAGGCAAAGGCACGATATTCTGCACTACTGGGCATAAAAACTTGGTACGAAGTCAACTGCACTT
>JAWXUT010000130.1:0-4238 GCA_044426075.1 Bacillota bacterium | reverse complement strand
GGTGGCGGCTTTGGCGGAGGCGGCTTCGGTGGAGGCGGTTTCGGAGGCGGTGGCTTCGGCGGAGGCGGAGGTGGCTTCGGAGGCGGTGGCGGTGGCGCCCGCTAATAATAAGTAAAAGGTGAGATAATGGAGATAATCAAAAAAATATTTATTAAAAACTATAAAAACACAGATGACTCTGCCGTTAGATTCAAGTACGGCATAGTTGCCGGCGTATTGGGCGTTGTTAGTAATGTTGTTTTGTTTGCACTAAAAATAATAGTGGGGTTAATTGGAAACAGCATTACAATTGTAGCAGATGCAATCAACAACTTAGCAGATGCGGGCAGTTCAGTTGTTACAACGTTTGGATTCAAATTGAGCTCACGCCCCGCTGATAAAGAGCACCCTTATGGGCACGCTAGATATGAACAAATTACCGCACTAATAGTTGCACTTATTGTGCTTGCAATTGGTGTGCTTTTAGGGGCATCATCAGTGAGCAAAATCATTTATCCTGTTATGCCAACAGTTTCGTTATTTACATATATTGTGTTAGGTATTTCAATTGTAGGAAAACTCGTGCAGTGGCTTATGTATCGTGACTTTGGCACTAGCATAAACAGTAAAGCTTTGTTTGCCGCAAGTACAGATAGTCGCAACGATATTATAGCAACTACAGCGGCACTAGTAACAGTTATACTTGCAGATATTGCAAAAATTAACATTGACGGTTATATGGGTTTGGCGGTTTCAATCTTCATAGTAATTAGCAGTTTAATACTCATTAAGGATACCATTAATCCACTTTTGGGTACCCCACCAAGCAAAGAATTGGTTTCTGCTATAGCAACAAAAATTAAATCTTATAAGGGTGTAAAAGGTATCCACGACCTTATGGTGCACTCATATGGAGCTGGTGAAACATTTGCAATTGTGCACGTTGAAGTTGACGCACACAGTGACATTATGGTGTCACACGATATGATAGATGTTATTGAACGCGCATTTAAAGATGAAATGAATATCCACTTAGCAATACATATGGATCCTATTGAAGAGGGCGATAACGCAGTTATGGAACTTAAAATAAAAATCCTCGCAAAACTCACAGAGTATGATAGTTCGCTGTCAATGCACGATTTCAGAATAGTTGCGGGCAACACTCACACTAATATTTTATTTGACATTGTTGTGCCATATGAAAGTAATATCACAAAAGAAAAAGCGGAAGAGCTTGCGCGCCTCGCTTTGTGTGGTGATGATGTTAAATATGATTTTATTATTGAAGTTGATAGAGGATACATATAATAGTTCGCTACTTCTTGTAACGTTTAAGTGCGGTTGTGAAGTTCTCGCGCAATGTGTCGCGTAAAGATTGGGGGGTTAATACCTCAATAAAAGTACAGTATTGTTGGCACCAATATAGCATAGCATTTTGCGTTGTCTGTATTGTTGCTATAGAGTGGTTGCTGTCATTAATGTCGGCTTCTATCTTGATTGTTTTGCCAAATCTGTCAATTACATCGTCAATTATGCAGTTGTGCATACGAAAAACTACTGTTTCCATATCGCCACCAAATAAGTATGGCAATGAAGAGGCGACTGCAGCTATATCCAAACCATCATCACAATGCGTGATTTCTTTTATGGGTTTTCTGGGCGTTTCTAGTATGGACATATTCGTTATTTTATCCATTCTACAAAAAATCAAATTGTCATATTTGTCGTAATTGCAAGCAAGATAATAATTTTGATTGTGCAAGAATAATTGATATGGATTTACAACTTGCTTTTTTATGCTTTCGCTTGGGCGTTGACCTTCTTTTAACTGCTTGTCATAGTAAAATGCTATTTGCATGTCACCTTCAATTGCCTCATCTACTAGTTCAATGTTGTACATAAATGACAAATTTTCACTCTTTTTCCAATCATTTAGCCTTGTAATGTGCTTTACGTGACTGCGGAAGTGTTCGCCACCAAATGAAACAAGTTTCTCAATTAGCTCTCTGCTGTGCACCTCATTTATGTATTTGCTACACATTATGCAGTCAATTAACAATCTAAGTTCGCTATTTTCTAGCCTTCTTGAAGACAAATAAACGCCGTCTTTGCCCACATTAGGTATTTCATAACCCATATCGCGCAATGAATTTATATTTCTGCCAACAGTTTTTCTGTCACAATGAATGTCGTGCTTTATTGCCAACAAATCTATTATTTCTTGTTGTTTAATTGGATGCCTAGGGTCTGTGCGCCTTTCCAAAATCTGATATGTTCTGAATAGAATTGTCTTCTTGTTTTCCATAATTTCCTCCAACTATATAATTAAAGTTGATTCATATTAATTATATTGTAACATAATTTGATGAAAATGTGAATACTTTTAGTGAATTTTTAAAAACAGCTATATGTAATCTATTTAGTTAGCAAAATAGGTTGAACAATTCAAAAAAGCTTGCAATCTATAAAGATGTATGATAATATATTATATAAGGTAATTATGAAATTAATTTAGGAGAAATATTATATGACAAAAACTTATGGAACTGGAATTTGGGACGATATGCACTACTATTTTGAGGGCTATAACGACCATATGATGCACGCTTCAATGCATTTTGACGGGCATATTGATGAGGTGGTATTGACTAAAGCTTATAGTCAGTTAACTGCTGTGCTTCCAATTTTAAAGAGTGTATTTAAATTCACAGATAAACAGTCCTACTGGCAAGAAATGGATAAATATAATCCAGCCGATTGGATACAAATTAAAAATAGCGAAAATTTTGAAGAAGAAGTTGATGCGTTTTTATGCAAGAAGATAGAGCAAGGCGCAGAAGCTCAAATGAAAATCTTAATTGTTCGTGGCAAAGATAAAGATGCAATGGGCATTATTCTAAACCACCAAGTAATGGACGGAGCTTGCTTCAAAAAGGCTGTTAATATGCTTGCAGATACCTATACTAAGCTATTAAGTGACCCAAATTACAAACTAGTATTTGTTGATAAAGACCGTAGCTTTAAACAAATTTACAAAGATATGGATCTTGCAACTAAGCTAAAGGTTTGGACAATGTTCCAACAAAGTAGCAGCGTTAAAGGTAAAACTGGCTTCCCATTTGAGACTATGGATAAGTCAAAAATGTCACCATACATCAACAAATACAGATTGAGTAGTGATAAATTCTTGCAAATAAAAGCATATGGCAAAGCAAACGGATATTCTATAAATGATATGTTAATGGCGTGTTACATTATGTCTTTATTTGACATATTAAATATGCCAAAAGATGAAAATTTAGAGTTAGATATGATTATCGACTTGCGTAGGTATATTAAAGACCCCGACAGTTTAGGTTTTTCTAACTATGTATCTACAACAAGATGCACCCAAAACAAAATGGAGTGCCCAACACTAAAAGAAACATTGATGCAATTTAAAGAGAAAAACACAGTAACTATGTCAAATATGCCAGGTCACAGCGGTGTATCTCGACTATTTTTAGGTTTTGGCTTGTTCGGATTTAAAAAAGCACATAAAGTTGTATTAAGCAACTTCAACAATCCATTAATTGCAACATCAAACATAGGCATAGTTAAGTTTAACAACTTTGGTGCACTTAAATTTGAAGACTGCTATATGACTGGTTCTATAAAAATTCCACCATATATGCAACTAGCGCTAACAACATTCAACAATGCAATCACATTTACAATGGCTCAATGGAGCACAGATGCAGACAGAAAGTTTATTGCAAAATTCTTTGAAATTTTCGGCGGTTACTTAAATGAAATGGCAGATATGAAATAATTACTATTTATAAGCCCGAATTACTAACAAGTTCGGGCTTTATAAAAAAGTTAAAAAAAATAGTTCTAATTGCTTGCTAAACTTTTGTAAAGGTGGTAATATATATATCGCAACGACAAGAGGTTGCAATTGGATAATAATGGACGACTAGCTCAGTTGGTAGAGCAATTGACTCTTAATCAATGGGTCCAGGGTTCGAGCCCCTGGTCGTCCACCAAAATTTTTAAGAGCGTAAGCGATAAAAATTTAACTATTCACTATTAACTATTCACTCTTCACTAAAAATTTTGGTAAGTAAGAAGTATAGTTAAAAATGAATAAGTAAAGGAAATCGCTAACGCTCTTATTTTTAATTAAATACATTTTAAAGTGAATGAAAGGTGTTCGTCAAAAAATAACACCCTACACAATTAGTGAAATATTTGCTAATATATATTTATGGAGG